>CAZJGU010000001.1:0-5739 GCA_964545455.1 uncultured bacterium
TGCGCGACGTCCATCACGGCGATCCACTCGTCCGAAGAGATCCGCGCGGGCGAGACGTGCTTGGCGTGCCGCACCTCGTCGACGAGCATCTCGCCCCCGCCGCCGGGGAGACCGTCGAGGCCGGCCGACTGCAGCTCGCTCAGCACCTCGCGCGTGGACATACCGGTGTGCTTCGCGAGGCCCTTGATCTCCTCCGGGCTGAACGCTTCGACCCGGATGGTCGGGTGGCGCCGCTTGAGGTGCCGCATCAGGTCGAGGTACCAGTCGAACGGAAGCGTCGGGTGGACGCCGCCCTGCATCAGCACGCGGGTCCCACCGACCGCCTCGAGCTCCTCGAGCTTCTCCGAGATCTGCTCGGAGCTGAGCACGTACGAGTCCGCCTGGCGGCGTGTGCGGTAGAAGCCGCAGAAGGCGCAGCCGATGGTGCAGACGTTGGAGTAGTTGACGTTGCGATCGATCAGGTAGGTGACCGTCGTCGGGTCGGTCCGGAGGCGTCGAACGGCGTCGGCCGCACCGGCCAACGCGAAGAGCGGCGCCCGCTGGAGGCGCGACGCCTCGTCCGGCGTCAGGCGGGCGCCGCTGGCGGCGTGGGCCAGGAGTTCCATGGGCCCGAGGGTAGCACCGGGTCCGGGTCCCGACCGTGCCGCGCGGGACCGTGCCCGGGCCGGGGTGTGTACGACGTGGGCCGGGCCGCGCGGACGGACGCGCGCCGGCAGCCTCGGAGCCGCCTCCTGGGGGTTGTGTACTCGTCGTCCGACCGAGGGTAGGATGGAGCGATGTCCGATCCTTCGCGCGCGACCGCCAGCCCCTGGCGCGCCCTGTTCGAGACGGTCCGCGACGCGGTGGGAACCCATCGCGACGAGCACGGCGTGCTCGGGAGCATCAACTGGCTCCGTCGCCAGATGGAGGCGCGCGGCGCCAACCCCAACGTCGTCCGCAACATCATCTACCGCGACAAGGGCAAGCTGCACGACAAGCGGGTGCTGTTCGAGATCCTCGGCGAGCTGTGGGCCAGCGTCCGCGACGAGCCGTTGCACGCCCCCGAGATCGAGGTGCTGCTCTCCCCGCACGCCAGCGCCGAGCAGGAGGTCCTGCAGCTCCTCGGGCGCGACAAGCGTCGCGCCTTCCGCTCGTTCGTCCGCGGCGTCCGCGACGGCGAGCACCCCAAGCTGCTCTTGACCGGCCGCCCCGGGTCCGGCAAGACGATGCTGGTCGACTACATCCAGCAGGCGCTGCGCGTGCCGCCGGCGCAACCCCTGCAGGTGGTGCGGATCGAGTTCGGCGTCAGCGACCTGGGCACGACCCTCGGGCAGCTGGGCGAACGGATCGGGATCCCGCGCGACGCGATGGACGCGCGCCTGACGAAGATCGCCTCGGCCGGCGCGTACGCCGTCCAGGCGGACGCCCAGGCCGACCTGGTCCGGACGCTGCTGGACGCGCTGCGGGCCGCCGATCCACCGTTCGTGCTGCTGCTGCACGTCTCGCAGCCGCTGGCGCAACAGCAGACGCTCGGCACGATCCCGCTGCGCCTGAACACGCCCGACGTCCCGCGCGTGTCCGGACCCGAGTGGCTCTGGGCCACGCTGCTCGAGCCCCTCTCGCGCCTGCCCTCGACCAGCGTGCTGGTCTCCATGAGCGACCTGCCCGCGCGCGCCCTGCAGCAGGCCTCCGGCTACGAGACCGCGATCAAGCTCACGCCCCCCACCGCCGGCGAGGCACGGCGCTTCGTCAAGGCGCGCCTGCCGCACCTGCCGGCCGGTCAGCAGGAGGAGATCGTCCAACGCGCCGGCCGCTCGTTCGAGGAGCTGCGCACCCTGACGCTGCTGGCCGAGATCCGCGCGCCGCTGCCCGAGGAGGACGCCGCGGCGGCCTCGATCGCGCACCTGGGCGAGCTGGTCGTGGCCTCGGGCGAGCCGCGCCTGCGCGACTTCCTGGCCGCCCTCGCGACGGTGTCGCTGCCGGCCTTCCCGACCTTCCGCATGCGCGACCTGACCGGCCTGCGCCCGCCCGAGCAGGGCGCGCCCAGCGAGCTGGAGCGCGCCTTCGTGGACGTCGCGCCCGGTGGCGCCGAGGACGAGGTCCGCTGCTTCTCGCGCCGGCTGGTGAGGGCGCTGCGCGAGCGCCTGGCCGAGCAGGATCCCGAGCGGTACCGCGTGCTGCACGCCGCCGCCGCGGCGCAGCTGGCCGACGAGGCGGTTCACGACCCGCACGGCGAGCGGGCGGCCCGGCACGTCCACCACCTCTTCGAAGCGCGCGATTGGGGGGCGCTGATCGGCTGGATGCGCCAGCACGGCGCGCCCCCTTCGCTGGTGCGCCGCGCCTGGGAGACCGCCCGCGCGGAGCTGGCGAGCGCCGATCCGTCCGCCTTCGAGCGCCTGGCCGAACAGGTGGCCGCCCACTACGTCAAGCTGGGCGCCTTCCAGCACCCCGACGCGCAGGCCGCCTTCGACGTGCTGGCCGCCTCCGGCAACGCCCGCCGGCGCGCCTGGTCGCTGCTCAAGCAGGCCGAGGGCTCGGTCCTGCGCGGACGGCACGACGAGGCGCGCGACCTGCTGGACGCCTGGCCCGGGGGCGACGATCCGCTGCTGGCGGCCGAAGCGGCGCTGGTGCACGCCAGCATCGCGCGCTGGCGGGGCGAGCTCGAGGAGGCCGCCCGCATCGTCGAGAACGAAGCCCGACCGCGTCTGGCCCAGCTCGACGGCGACGACGCGGCGGTGCGCTTGGCCCGCGCCAAGGCCGCCGTCTGGGCCGGCCTGATCCACAAGGATCGCGGCGACCTGGAGGCCGCCGCCCGCGAGTTCGACCACGCCCAGGCGGACGACGACCTCGTCCGCGCTCGGCTGGCGTTCCAGGCGGCGGACGTCGCGATGTCGCTGGGCCGCTACGGCGCCGCTCGCGACGCCTTCGACGACGCCGTCGAACTCGCGCGCCGCAGCGGCGCGCTCGGCAGCGAGCGGGCCCGGCACCACGCGCGCCGAGGCATCCTGCGGCTGCGCCTGGGCGACGTCGACGGCGCGGACGCCGACCACCACGCAGCGCGCGAGATCCTGGACGCCTCCGAGGACGACGCGGTCGAGGCCAGCTTCTGGCGCGCCCGCGTCGACGTCGAGCGCGCCGAGGCGCTGCTGGCGGTGGGCCGACACGACGCAGCCATCGAGCTGCTGGACGACGCCGTCGCCCGGTTCAGCGCCTACGGCGACGCGCACGGGGTCGACACCGAGTACCGGATCGACCACGCCGTGCTGCACCTCGGCGCCGCCTACGTGGCGCGTGCGGCCGGCCTCCCGTGGCGACCGCCCTACCCCGATCGATCGGAGGGGGCGCCCCACCCCGACGCTCGTCACGCGCTGCGGCTGTTGGCCCGCGTCGCGGACCGGGTCCCTGCGGGCACCGAGGACGACCGGGTGCCCGACCCGCTCGCGCGGCGGGCCCTGCTGGTCGTCAGCCTGGTGGCGGAGCCGGACGAAGCCGCCGACGCGCTGGAGCGTGCGCTGCGGCTTACCCGCTGCCCCCACGCGCGTGCCGAGGGAGCGGCCCACCTGGCGGCCCTGGCGCTGCGCAGCGGCGACCCGGACGCGGCCGCACCGGCGCTGGCGCGGGCCTGGACGATCGTGCGGTCGATCGACGACCCGGTCGGCGACCCGGGGCTGCGCACCTGGCTGCACGCCCTGGGCGTACGGTCGGCGGTGGCGCAGCGGGACGCCACGGCCTTCCAGCGCGCGCTGAGCGGCCTGCTGGAGGACGAGCTTCCGGACGCCCTCCGAGAAGAGGCGCTGCGGCGCGTCGGCAACGCGCTGGAACGCCACGAACGGCAGGCGTGGCTGAGCCAGCCGGGCGTTCCGGTAGCCTTCCGGATCGACCCCCACGCCAACCGCCTGCGGCTGGGCGATCGCCTGGCCCAGCGTTGGCGCGAGGCTCGACCCAGCGCCGCCGTTCCCGAACCGCGGACGTGAGCGACGGGGTCGTGGTTCGGGAACTCCCGGCCGGCGCGACCCCCGCTCCGTTGCACCCCGACCTGAACGTCTTCCGCCCCGCGGAGCGGCAACGGGACGCCCTGGCCGCCATCGCGGCCGAGCCCCACGGCCGGGTCCTGGTGGCCGAGCGCGCCGGACGCACCGTCGGCTACCTCACCTTCCACCCGCCCGACCCGGTCGAGCGCTGGGGTCACGATCGGAGCGGCCGGCTGGTCGAGCTGGGCGCGATCGAGGTCGCTCCCGACCTGCGCGGCGAGCACCTGGGCGAGCGGCTCTTGACCGCGGCGTTCGCGGACGGTGCCTACGACGGTACGGTCGTCTTCGCCGCCCTCTACGCCTGGCACTACGACCTGGAGCGGACCGGCCTCGGGCCGCTCGGCTACCGCCGGTTGCTGGAACGGCTCTACCGCGCCGTCGGACTCGAGCGCGTCGCCACCAGCGACCCCGAGATCGGCGCCGAACCGGCCAACGCCCTGCTGGCGCGCATCGGCCCGGACGCCCCGGCCGCCGTGCGCGACGAGTTCGAGCGTCTACGCACGCTCCCGCCGCCGGACTGAGCCGCCACGACGCGGTATCGTCGCCGTGACACGCGAGGAGGACAGGACGATGCTGGTCCGCGACATCATGACCCGTCCGGTGGTCGCCATCGGCCCCGACGAGCCCATCTCCGACGTCATCGCCCTGATGGCGCAGCGCCGGCTGCGCCACTTCCCCGTCGTCGACGCGGGTCGCCTGGTCGGCATCGTGTCCGATCGCGACCTGCGCACGGTCGGCGCCGACCACCCCGACGCCCGGCCGGGCGTCGTCGCCCGGGACTCGGTGCGCGCCCTGATGTCGACGCCGGTCTGGACCGCCAGCCCCCTCGACCCGATCGACGAGGCCGCCGCGCTGCTGCGGCGCAAGGCGATCGGCGCCATGCCGGTCCTGGACGAGGACGAGCTGGTCGGGATCGTCACCGCCAGCGACTTCCTGGACGCCCTGGTCGCCATGACCGGCGTCGAGGCGGGCACCACGCGCATCGAGGTCGAGCTGCCGCGCGACCCGGCCGCCCTGGCGGCGCTGCTGTCCCGCGTCGCGGAGCACGGTGCCGAGGTCGCCAGCGTGCTCGCGCGACGCGAGGACGACGCCGTGCGCTTCGTCCTGCGCCTGGCCACGATCGACGTGCGCGGCATCGCCGCCGCCCTGGACGAGGCTGGCTTCGACGTCGTCTGGCCGCCCCTGGTCGCGCCGCACCGTCCCGAGGCGTCGTGAGCGACGGGCCCTATGCGTTCGTCTACGAGCCGGCGCTGACCGACTGGCAGCTGGCCCCCGACCACCCCTTCAAACCCGAGCGCCTGGCGCTGCTGCGCGACCTGCTGCGCGAGACGCGGATCCTGCCCGCCGACGAGGTCCGGGCGCCGGAACCGTTGCGGCCGAGCGAGCTGCTGCGCGTGCACGACGCCGACTACGTCGCGATGGTCGAGCGGGTCTCGCGCGGCGAACGCCCGGCCGACGCGATGCGCTACGGGTTGGGAACCAGCGACACCCCGGTCGCGGACGGCCTGCACGAGGCGGTCGCGCGGGTCTGCGCCGCCACCGCCACGGCCGTGCGACTGGTCGCCGACGGCGAGGTGCGGCGCGCCGCCTCCTTCGCCGGGGGGCTGCACCACGCCATGCCCGGGCGCGCGTCGGGCTTCTGCGTCTACGACGACCTGGCGGTCGGCATCCTGCGGGCGGTCGATCGCGGTCTCCGGGTCGCCTACCTGGACCTCGACGCGCACCACGG
>CAZJGU010000001.1:5749-33047 GCA_964545455.1 uncultured bacterium
AGGAGGTGTTCTACGCCTCCGACCAGGTGCTGACGATCAGCGTGCACGAGTCCGGTCGCTACCTCTTCCCCGGCAGCGGTCACACCCACGAGGTCGGCGCCGGTCCGGGGCGCGGCTGGTCGGTCAACCTTCCGCTCGAGCCGTTCACCGAGGACGACGCCTACCTGACCGCCTTCGACGCGGTGGTGCCGCGCGCGTTGGAGGCGTTCCGGCCCGACCTGATCGTGCTGCAGGCCGGCGCCGATCCGCACCGCGACGACCCGCTGGCCCACCTGTCCCTCAGTCTGACCGGCCTGCGCGCCCTCTACGACCGGGTCGTCGCGCTGGCCGACGCCCACACGGACGGCCGGCTGGTGGTGACCGGCGGGGGCGGCTACGCCGCCTACGACGTGGTGCCGCGCGCCTGGGCGCAGGCCTGGTCGGCGATGACGGGGCGTCCGGTTCCGGCGCGCCTGCCCGACCCCTGGCGCGAGCGCTGGCGCCGCCGGCTGGGCGTTCGGCTGCCGATCTCCGCGCTGGACGAGGCGGACCTGCGCCCCCAGCCGCGTCGTCGCTCGATCGAGAGCCACAACCGCGCCGTCGCCCAGCGGCTGCTCCAGGTGCTCGAGGAGATCTGGGCCGCAGGCGCTCCGGCCGCGCAGGCGAAGGAGGAACCGACATGAGGATCGGGTTCATCGGACTGGGCACGATGGGCGCGCCGATGGCGCGCCGACTGATCGACGCCGGGCACGAGGTGACGGTGCACAACCGCACCCGTGTGCGCGAGGAGCCGCTGGCCGCGGCGGGCGCCCGTCGCGCCGCCAGTCCGCGCGAGGCGGCCGACGGCGCCGAGCTGGTGATCACCATCGTAGGCGACTCGCCCGACGTGCGCGAGGTCGTGCTGGGCGACGACGGCGCGATCCACGGCCTGAAGCCGGGCGCGGTGCTGGTGGACATGTCGACCATCGCGCCGTCGGTCGCGCGCGAGGTCGCCGAGGCCCTGGCCGATCGCGACGTGGCGATGCTGGACGCGCCCTGCAGCGGCGGCAGCGAGGGCGCCGTGGCCGGCACGCTGTCGATCATGATCGGCGGCGACGCCGCCACGCTGGAGCGGGTCCGTCCCGCGCTGGAGGTGCTGGGATCGACCCTCACGAGGGTCGGGGGCGTCGGGGCCGGGCAGCTCTGCAAGGCGGTCAACCAGGTGGTCATCGCCGGCACCTACGCCGCCGTGGCCGAGGGGCTGGCGCTGGCGATGGCGGGCGGCATCGACCCGGAGGCGACGCTGCGCGCCATCTCGGGCGGCGCGGCCGGCTCGTGGGGGCTGACGCACCGCGGGCCGAACATGCTGGCCGGGCGCTACCCGTTGGGGTTCCGGACCCGTCTGCACCGCAAGGACCTGGGCATCGCGCTGGACGCCGCGCGCGAGCGGGGCATCCCGCTGCCGTTGGCCGCCTGGGTCGAGCAGCGCGAGACCGAGCTGGTCCGCCGCGGCTTCGGGGACGAGGACGTCAGCAACCTCGCTCGCCTGGCGCGCGAGGCGGCCGGCATCGACCCGCTACCCGGACCCGACGACGGCTGAGGCGGGTGCAGCCCCGGGCGCGCGGGCGAGGGTCCAGATGCGCGGCTCGTCCGGATCGGCCGGCCGAGCGTCGGGGTAGCGCACCACCTCGACGGAGGCGAAGCCGGCGCGGCGCAACAGCCGGCGTAGGTCCGCCGCGTCGTAGGGACGCTCGTGGTGGACCTCGGTGAACTCGCCGATGCGGTCGCGGCAGAACGCCTCGACGGTCGCCAGGCCGGTCGCCTCGTCGTAGCGGTGCAGCCAGCGGTAGTAGACGTCGTTCGCCCAGCCCTCCGCCCGACCGTCCTCCCACAGCGCCCGCAGCCCGGCGGTCGTGTTGGCGTCGAAGACGAACAGACCACCCGGCTCGAGGTGCGCCAGCACCCGCTGCGCCATCGCCAGGAAGTCGTCGTCCTCGAGCAGGTTGTTGAGCGCGTCGAAGACCGAGTAGATCAGTGCGTAACGGTGCGGCAGGACGAAGTCGCGCACGTCGGCGACGACGAAGTCGGCCGCGGGGTGCTTCCGCTGCGCGACCTCGACCATCGCCGCCGAGGCGTCCAGGCCGTCCACCCGGTGGCCGCGCGCCAGAGCCGGCGCGGTCGCGTTGCCGGTGCCGCAGCCCAGGTCCAGCAGCCGGCCCCCGTGGAAGCCACGGGCGGTCGCCTCGCGCAGCACGAAGTCGATCCAGTCGTCGTACTCGACGTCGGCCATGATCGCGTCGTACACGTCGGCCAGGCGGGTGAAGGGCGGCGTTTCCACGCCCGCGAGCCTACCGCGCGTCGGAACTGTGGCCGGCGCTCTACGCGCCGGGCGTCCGCCGCGGGTAGCGTCGCAGGGAATCCCGCGGGTCGTGCCTCCGCTACCCCGCTGCCCCCCCGGCGGAGCCATTCGCGGGATTCCCTTCCTCTCCTCTCCCCGCGCTAGCTGTCGCCCACCCGCAGCACCACCTTGCCGATGGTCGCATCGGCGCGCAGCAGGCCGTGCGCCCGCTCGGCCTCCTCCACCGGCAGCACCTCGTGGATCACCGGCACGATGCGGCCCAGCTCCAGGTCGCCGCCGAAGCGCGCCAGGAAGGCGTCACGCAGGGTGATCTTCTCCGCCAGCGGGCGCGAGCGCAGGGTCGAGCCCTTCAGGGTCAGGCGCCCCCGCATCAACGTGCGCACGTCGATCTCCAGGCGCGAGCCGGAGAGCGCCGCGATCCACACCAGCCGGCCCCCGGTGTCCAGCAGCTCGAACGCCGCCGCCGAGGTGTCGGCGCCCACCATGTCGAGGATCACGTCGACCCCGTCCCAGGCGTCGCGCAGGCGGGCCGGCCAGGCGGGGTCGCGCCGGTCCAGGGCCAGCTCGGCGCCGAGCGCGCGGCAGGCGTCGCGCTTCGGGGCGCTGGAGGTGGTGGCGACGCGTGCGCCCGCCCGGCGCGCCTGCTGGATCGCGGCCGTGCCGACGCCGCTGGCCCCGCCGTGCACCAACAGCCGCTCGCCAGCGCGCAGTCCGGCCTCCAGGAACAGGTTGAGGAACGCGGTGAGGTGCACCTCCGGCAGCGAGGCTGCCTGGTCGAAGGAGAGCCGCTCGGGGACCGGCATCAGCATGCGGTGGGGGACGGTCACGCGCTCGGCGTAGCCGCCGCCGGCCAGGAGCGCGAAGGCGCGGTCGCCCGGCTTCCAGCCCGATCCGTCGGGGGCCGAGACCACCTCGCCCGCGACCTCCAACCCCAGGATCTCGGAGGTGCCGGGGGGCGGCGGGTAGCGGCCGGCGCGCTGCACCAGGTCGGCGCGGTTGACGCCGGCGGCACGGACGCGCAGCAACGCCTCGCCCGCTGCCGGGACGGGATCGGGCACGTCGCGCCAGACCAGCGCGTCGTCCACGGGAACGATCGCCTTCATGGGGCATCGTATCGGATCCGACTCGGCCCCTGGTAGGCTCCTCGCATGATCGGCGTCGACCTCGGCACCACCCACGTGCGCATCCACGTCAAGGGACGCGGCGTCGTCCTGCGCGAACCGGCCGTCATCGCGGTCCTCAAGGGCACGACCGACATCAAGGCGGTCGGCGAGGAGGCCTACCGCATGATCGGCCGGACGCCGGGCGCCATCACGGCGGTGCGGCCGATGGCGGACGGCGTGATCGCCGACTACACCCTGACCGAACGGATGCTGAAAGCGTTCCTGAGCCGCATCCTGACCGGACCCAACCGCTTCCTGCGGCCCACCATCATGGTCTGCATCCCCTCCGGCATCACCGACGTCGAACGTCGCGCGGTGCTGCAGGCGATGCACGAGCTGGGCGCCCGCAAGGCGCTGTTGATCGAGGAGCCGGTCGCCGGCGCGATCGGGGCCGGCATCGACATCGCCGAGCCGATCGGCTCGATGATCGTCGACGTGGGCGGCGGCACGACCGACATCGCGGTCCTGAGCATGGGCGGCATCGTCGTCTCGGAGAGCCTGCGCATCGCCGGCACGCACTTCGACGCGGACATCATGGGCTGGATCAAGGCCCGCCACAACCTGCTGGTCGGCGACCGCACGGCCGAGGAGATCAAGCAGAGCGTCGGTGCGGCGCTGCTGCCGGAGGGCGAGGAGAACCGTACGATCGAGGTACGTGGCCGCGACCTGATCGATGGCATGCCCAAGACCGTGACGGTGTCGAGCGAGGACGTGGTCGAAGCACTGGCTCCATCGCTGGACAAGATCTCGGCCGGTCTGCGCAAGGTGCTCGAGCAGGCGCCGCCCGAGCTGGTCAGCGACGTGATCGACCGCGGCATCGTGACGACCGGCGGCGGATCGAAGCTCCGGCACCTCGACCGCTTCCTGTCGGCCGCCACCGGGATCCCGGTCGCGCTGGCCGAGAACCCGGAGGACTGCGTCGTGATCGGCACCAGCAAGGCGCTGGACATGGCCGACGTGCTGCAGGACGCCCGGCGGCGCGGCGGCGTCTTCCACTGACGCGTCGGCGCCGCTACGACGCGTCGGCGGCCGCGGCCTCGATGAAAGCGACCCGGCGCTTGGCCGGGTCGAGGAGGTCGAGGGTCACGTCGTGGTGGCCGGTCGCGCGGAGCGTCAGCCGATGTCGACCAGGGTCAACTCGAAGGTCAGCGGCTGGCCCGCCAGCGGATGGTTGGCGTCCAGGGTGACGGTGCTCTCGTCCAGCGCGGCCACGGTGACGGGGACCGCTTGACCGTCGGGCTGCTGCAGCTGCAGCGGCGTGCCGACGTCGACGTCGAGCTCGTCGGGCAGCTGCTCGCGCGGCACCTCGAGCACCAGGTCGTCGCGACGCTCGCCGTAGGCGTCCTCGACCTCGATGCGGGCCTTCTTGGTCTCGCCGACCTCCATGCCGAGGGCGGCCTCCTCGAAGCCGGAGATCACCTGGCCGTGGCCGAGCGTGAAGGAGAGCGGGTCGCGACCTTCGCTGGAATCGAAGACGGTGCCGTCCTCGAGGGTGCCGGTGTAGTGGATCTGAACGGTGTCGCCCTGCTTGGCGGTGGACATGCGGGTACCTCCCCGGGGCCGTGGCCCGGTCCGGGACGTGGGGGACGGGCCGGCCGATCCGGCCCCTCGCGTCGCGAGCCTGGCACGGACCCGGGGGGTGGGCATGTCGCCCGGCCTGCCGCGCTCAGAAGCCGATCGCCTGGCCGTCCTTGCGCGGGTCGCTCCCGGCGACGTAGCCGCCGTCCGGCAGGCGCCGGATCAGCTGGGCCCCGCCGAAGGCGAAGCTGTGCTCGGGCGCGCTGGCGGTGACGTCGTGGCCGAGGTCCCGCAGCGCCTGGGCGGTGGCGTCGCCGACGTGGCGCTCCAACGCGACCGTCCGACCCTCGACGACGCGCCAACGGGGCCCGTCCGCGGCCGCCTGCGGGTTCTGGCCCCAGGCGACGGTGCGCAGCACCATCTGGACGTGGCCCTGCGGCTGCATCGGTCCGCCCATGACGCCGAAGCTCATGTCGGGAACGCCGGCGCGGGTGAGGAACGCCGGGATGATCGTGTGGAACGGCCGCTTGGCCGGTCCGACCTGGTTCGGGTGGCCCGCTTCGAGGGTGAAGCCGGCGCCGCGGTTCTGGAGCGAGATGCCGGTCCCGGGCACGACCACGCCCGATCCGAAGCCGTAGTAGTTGGACTGGATGAACGACACCATCCGCCCCTCGGCGTCGGCGCTGGTGAGGTAGACGGTGCCGCCGCGCGTCGGCACGCCGTGGGTGGGGGCGCCGGCGCGGCGCGGATCGATGAGGCGCGCCCGCTCTGCCAGGTAGCCGTCGTCCAGCAGGTCCGCCGGCGGCAGGTCGAGGTGGTCCGGATCGGCGACGTAGCGGTGGGCGTCGGCGAAGGCCAGCTTCATCGCTTCGATCTGCAGGTGCAGCGCCGCGACCGAGTCGGGCGGGTGGTCGGCGACGTCGGTGTGGCGCAGGATCCCCAGCGCGATCAGGGCGGCCAGCCCCTGACCGTTGGGCGGGATCTCGTGGAGCTCGTGCCCGGCGAAGCCGGTGGCGATGGTGCCGACCCAGTCGGGGCGGTGTTCGGCCAGGTCCTGCTCGCTCAGCAGGCCGCCCCCGGCGCGCACGTGGGCGGCGATCCGCTCGGCCAGCTCGCCGCGGTAGAACGCCTCGCCCTCGCTGGCGACGATCGCTTCGAGGGTGGCGGCCTGGTCGGGGAAGCGCCAGGTCTCCCCCGCTCGCGGGGCGTTGCCGGTCGGCAGGAAGGCGGCGCCGAAGTCGGGTCGGTCGGCGTACGCCTGCTCGGCGAACGACCAGGCGCGCGCCGTGTTCGGCGAGACCGGGAAGCCCTCGCGCGCGTAGGCGATGGCGGGGCCTGCGATGCGCTCGAGCGGAAGCGACCCGAATCGGCGGTGCAGCTCGATCCAGGCGGACACCGCGCCGGGCACGGTCACGGCGTCCTCGCTGCGCAGGGGAATGGCGTCCAGGCCGGCGAAGCGTTCGGGCGTCAGCGCTCGTGGGCTGCGGCCCGACGCGTTCAGGCCGTGCAGCGCCCGGCCGTCCCAGAGGATGGCGAAGGCGTCGCTGCCGAGGCCGTTGCTGGTCGGCTCGACGACGGTGAGCGCCATGGCGGCGGCGATGGCGGCGTCGACGGCGTTCCCGCCGGCGAGCAGCATCCGCAGGCCGGCCGAGGCGGCCAGCGGCTGACTGGTCGCGACGACGTTGCGCGCCAGCACCGGCATGCGCTGCGACGGGTAGGGGGTGGTGGGGTCCATGCGACTCCTCGCAGGCGCGTCAGCGCAGGAAGACCAGGCCGGCGACGCCGCCGGCGACGATCAGGATGGCGGGGTGCACGCCGAAGCGGACCGCCGCGACGAAGGCGACGACGGCCAGGCCCCAGAGGGCCCAGTTGGCCAGCCACTGGGGCGGCGCACCGAAGGCGCGCGGCGCGAACTCCCAGACGACCAGCGCGAGCAGCGCGATGACCACCGGTCGGACGCCCCTGAGGAAGGCACCGAAGAGCGGCGACTCTCGGTAGCGCAGGTAGAAGCTGACCAGCGCGATCATCGCCAGGATGGTCGGCACCGTCACGCCGATCAGGCCGGCCGCGGCGCCGGGCCAACCGGCGACCTTGAACCCGACGTAGCCGGCCATCTTGGTGGCGATCGGTCCAGGAAGGGCGTTCCCGAAGGCGAAAGCGTCGAGGAACTCGTCCTTGGTCAGCCACTTCTGGACGTCGACGACCTCCTCCTGGATCAGCGGGATCATCGAGGGGCCCCCGCCGAAGCCGAACAGGCCCACCTTCGCGAACGACCACAGCAGCTGGAGGGTCTCCATGATGCGTGCGAGTCTACCCGTCGGTCGCGGCGCCCCCTAGCGAGCGGGTTCGTCGCCCGCGTCGGCCCCGTCGGGAGCCTCCTCGCTCGAGGCCGGCCGGGCCGCCGGAGCGACCGTGACCGCGCGCGCCAGCGGACCGGCCTGCAGCACCCCGAAGGCGTAGCCGCTCAGCGTCATCCCCGCGATCCCCACCAGCGTGGCCGCCGTCTGCCCGGTGACCCAGGCGAAGGCGCCGAACCAGGCGGGGGTGGAGAGCAGCACGGCCGACAGCAGCGCATTCGACAGCGCCGCGCTCCGCGCGACCCGCAGTCGGCGCTCCGGCCCGTCGTCGTCGGCCTCGTCGTCCCTCGTCTCGCCGTCGGGCACGACCGCGACGTCGTCCGAGGCGTCCCCATCGCCGCCGAGGTGGTCGAGTCGCATCCGCCGGGCCGCCCGCCCCGCCTGCTGGACCCCGGTGGCGGTGAGCACGATCCCGAGCAGCAACTGACCGAGCGAGCCGAGCAGCGCGACCGACGCCACCCAGCCGCTGGGGTTGTCCTGCCGCCCGGCCACCAGGGCCAGGACGCCGACCAGCACCGTCGCCACCACGACCTGCGCCGCGAACACGGCGAGGAAGGCGGCACGCAGCACGGCGGCCGCCGACCCCGGCGCCAGGCCGGGGTCGTGCAGGTAGGACCTCAACGCGCGGACGGGCCCACCGTCCGCCGCGTCACGGGGCGCCATGCGGGCCGAGGGCCGGCGTCAGTGGCCGGCGTCCTCCTCCGACTGGTCGGAGAGCCACAGGCCCAGGAAGGTGAAGGCGCCCGCGGCGACCGTGACGATCACCATGACGATCAACGCGTAGATGCCGATCAGCTGGAACGTTCCCACGGGCCGGAGTGTACCCCAGAGTTGGCCGCGGCGCGCGCCCCGGGTGCACGGACGGCGCGCGTCGAAAGCCGCAGGAAGCGCCCCGTGAGCAGGACGGCCGCCACCCCCAGTCCGACCACCAGCCCGGCCCACAGGCCGCGCCCGCCGAAGCCCAGGGCGAAGCCCAGCACCAGCGACGTCGTCATGCCCAGCGCCCAGTAGGCCAGCAGCGAGATGATCATCGGCACGCGCGTGTCGCGCAGCCCACGCAGGGCGCCCGACGCGGCCACCTGCACGCCGTCGACGACCTGGAACAGAGCGGCGATCGCCAGGAAGGACGAGGCGTAGCGCACCACCTCGGCGTTGCGCGGATCGGCGGGGTCGAGGAAGGCCGAGACCACCAGCACGGGCGCGAAGCGGAACAGGGTCGCGGTGCCCAGCATGACCGTCGCCGCGGCGACGATGCCGGTCAGCCCGGCGCGCCGCACGGCGCCGGCGTCCCCGCGGCCGGCCGCCTGGCCGACCCGGACGCCGGTCGCGATCGACAGGCCGACCGGCACCATGAAGGTGATCGACGCCGCCTGGATCGCGATCTGGTGCCCCGCCAGCGCCTGCTGGCCGAACAGGCCCATCGCCAGCGCGGTCACGGAGAACAGGCCGGCCTCGAAGCCGAGCGTCAGGCCGATCGGCCAGCCCACCCGGATCAGCTCACGCAGCGTGGCCGGGTCGGGCCGACGCAGCCCGCGCAGCACCCGGTAGCGCGGGTAGGACCGGGCCACGTAGGCGCCCGCGGCGAGCGCCATGACGGTGTAGACGATGGCCGTGGCGACCCCCGTGCCCATCAGGCCCAGCGCGGGGAAGCCCCAGCGGCCGAACATGAAGGCGTTGTTGGCCAGCACGTTCAGGCCGACCCCGGCGAACAGCACCAGCATGATCGGTCGGGTGTCGCTCAGACCTTCGAGGAAGCCGCGCAGGGCGACCAGCGCGAGCGAGGGCAGCAGGCCGAACGACGCCGCACGCAGGTAGGCCCCCGCCAGCGCAGCGGTCGCCGGCTCCTGGCCGGCGGCGACCAGCAACGGTCCGGCCGCCTGGAACAGCGCGACGCCGGGCAGCGACAGACCGGCGGCCAGCCACAGGCCCTGCCGCGCCGCACGTGCGGCGTCGTCCGGCCGCCCGGCGCCGTGCGCCTGCGAGACCGATGGGGCGACGGAGAACAGCACCCCCATCGAGACGATCGACACGAACCCGAAGACGACGCTTCCCAGCGCGATGCCGGCCAAGGCCTCCGGGCTCAAGCGTCCCGCCATCAGCGTGTCGACGAAGCCCATGCTCATCTGAGCGAGCTGCGCCAGCACGAGCGGGCCGGCCAGGACGCTCAGCTCGGCCAGCTCGCGGCGCAGGAGGGCGGGGGCGATGCGGCGCACGGGCGACATGCTACTCCCGTCGGGCGGATCGCCGCGCGCGGTAGGCGGCGCGGTAGCGTGTCGGCATGACGCGCGTGGCGACGATCCTGACGGTGGTGGCGATGCTGGTGGCAGGTGCCGCCGTGGTGACCTGGATGGCGGGCGTGCCGCCCTTCGGCGAGCGGACCCCGCCCGAGCCGGAGACGACCCTGGAGGACCGGCTGCTGGACGCGGCCGAGGTGGGCGACGCGGCGGTCGCCGCGCAGGCGCTCACCGAGGGCGCCCGGGTCGACGCGGCCGACCCGTTCGGGCGGACGGCGTTGATGCTGGCGGCCGCCGGGGGGCACGACGCGACGCTCGCGACGCTGCTGGAGGCCGGGGCGGACGTGCACGCGACCTCCGAGGCGGGCTGGACCGCGTTGATGTTCGCGGCCGACGCGGCCGGATCGGCGACGACGTCGCTGCTGCTGCTCAACGCCGGCTCGGATCCGCACGTGCGCGACGAGGAGGGCCGGCGGGCGCTGGAGCTGGCCGCGGCCAACCCGGCGGTGCGCAGCAGCGGCCTGTGGTCCCGGCTGGAGGAGCTGAGCGCGTGGCCCCAGCAGCTGACCGACCTGACCGGCGGCGTGCCGTTCGCGCGCGGCTGGCCGTCGATGTACCTCGTCCCGATCGAAGGGGCGACGATCAGCTCGCGCGCCAGCCACCTGCCCGGCGCGCCGCGCGCCTACCGCAACGGCACGCACGAGGGGTTCGACTTCTACGACGGCACGGTCAGCGTCGAGATCGGCTACGGCACGCCGCAGCGCGCCGCGGCGTCGGGCGTGGTGATCCGGGCCGACCGGGACTACGTCGAGCTGGACCAGGCCGGCTACGACGCGCTGATCTCCCGCGCGCAGAGCACCCTGTCCACGCCGCCCGAGGTGCTGGACGCGCTGCGCGGTCGGCAGGTCTGGATCCGCCACCCCGGCGGCTTCATCACCCGCTACGCCCACCTGGCCTCGGTGGCCGAGGGGATCGAGGAGGGGAGCGAGGTTCGCCAGGGGCAGGTGATCGGAACGACCGGCAACTCCGGCACGCTCGAGGCGGTGCAGGGCACGCGCGATGGACCCCACCCGCACGTCGAACTCTGGCGGGGCGAGGAGCTCTACCTGGGTCAGGGGATGGAGCCGAGCGCGATCTACGCGGTGGCCGCGCAGGTGTTCGGCCTGGAGTCGCTGCCGCCCTTCACCGACGGCGGGCTGGTGTTCTGAGCAGGGAGCGCACGCGGAGGGCCCACGACCCGGTCCGAACGAAGCGTGGCGCGCTCCACTCGGGAGCGCGCCACGCTGCTTGGCCTGCGGGGCCGCCTGCGCCGCGGCCCCGCGGTCGATCCCGGGTCAGGCCCGGTCGATGGCGATCTTCTTGACCTTGGCCTCGTGCACCTTGGGCATGGTGAGCGTCAGCACGCCGTCGCGCACGCGGGCCGCCACGGTGTCGACGTCGACGCCGACGGGCAGCTTGACGGTGCGGCCGATGTCGCCGCGCGGGATCGTCTGGGTCCAGTAGCGGCGGCCTTCGCCCTCGACCTCGGGCACGCGGGCACGGATCGACAACTGGCGGCCCTCGATCGACAGGTCGAGGTCGTCGGCGTCGACGCCGGGCACGGCCATCTCGAGGACGATCGCGTCGTCGGTCTCGTAGAGGTCGAACGGATAGGCGTTCACCGCGTCGGCGGCGGTGGCGTAGGCGGGGCCGGTGAGGCGTTCGAACAGCCGGTCGATCGAGTCGAACGGTTCGGGGTCGATGCCCCAGGCGCGGGTCGGGCGGGTACGGACGAGGGCCATGAGAACCTCCTTCGGGGTCGGTGACGGCGGGCGCCCCCACGGGAGCGCCGTACGCTTGGATCATAAGATCTGAGCGTAGATGTGTCAAGTCTTGTGATGGCGCCGGGTCGGACGCCGGGGTGCGCCGCCGCTCAGCGCGGCAGGTCGAACCCCACGTGGTTCTCCGAACGGTGGTAGCGGTCGATCTCGTCGGGGATGTCGCTCACGTCGTCGACCACCTTGAACAGGTGCAGGTCGCGCTCGGACACGGTGCCGTGGTGCACCAGCGTGTCGCGGATCCAGTCGATCAGGCCCTGCCAGTAGTCCGCCCCCACCAGGTAGACCGGGAACGGCTTGATCTTCTTCGTCTGGATCAGCGTCAGCGCCTCGAACAGCTCGTCGATGGTGCCGAAGCCGCCCGGGAAGACCACGAACGCGGTCGAGTACTTGACCAGCATCACCTTGCGCACGAAGAAGTAGGTGAAGTCCAGCGAATCGGTCTGGAACGGGTTGGGCGCCTGCTCGTGCGGCAGGGCGATGTTCAGCCCGACCGAGCGGCCACCCCCCTCGAAGGCACCCTTGTTGCCGGCCTCCATGATGCCCGGGCCGCCGCCCGTCACCACGGCGTAGCCGCAGGCGCACAGCGCGGCCGCAAGCTCCTCGGCCTGGCGGTAGACGGGATGGTCGCTGGTCAGCCGCGACGAGCCGAAGATCGTCACCGCCTTGCCCACGTCCGCCATGTCCTCGAACCCCTGGACGAACTCGCCCAGGATCCGGAACATCCGCCAGGAGTCCTCGGCCAGGGCGTCGATGACGTACTGCTTCTCGCGATGGTCCATGCGGGATGCTACCAGCGCCCCGCGTCGCTCAGGGAAGCAGGTCCAGGAGTCGCCCCAGGTCCGGTTCCAACGCATCGGGCCGGGCGCTCGCCAGGCGCTCGGCGTCGTGCGTCCCCCAGGAGACCGCGTAGGTCCGCAGCCCCGCCGCGCGGCCCGCCAGCAGGTCGCCCACCGTGTCCCCCACCATCCAGGTGCCCTGGGCGTCCAGCGCCTTCAGCGCCGCCAGCACCACGTCCGGCGCCGGCTTGTGCGGGATGCCGTCGGTGCCCTGGACGTGGTCCAGCCGGTCCGCCAGGCCCACCGCGTCGACCAGCCGGCGCGCCATCCAGCTGCGCTTGGTGGTCGCCACCGCCGTGCGGTAGCCCGCCGCGCGCAGCGCGTCCAGCAGCTCCGGCACGCCGGGGAACGGGGCCGTGCGGTCGGTGAAGTGCTCGGGGTAGATCCTCCGGTACGCGTCGCTGACGCCCTCGACCTGGGCCTCGCCGGTCACGAAGGCGGCCGCCATCTCCTCCAGCGGCGCCCCGATCAGCGCACGCACCGCGGCCTCGTCGGGCACCGGCAGGCGCATCGCCTCGAACGCCGCCTGGAAGCTCCAGACGATGTCCGGCAGGCTGTCGACCAGCGTGCCGTCCAGGTCGAACACCACCGCCCGCGGCCGGGTCACGCGCCCTCCCGAAGGTAGGCGACCGTCACGCCGTGGCCGCCCTCGTACGGCACCGCGTCCTCGAAGCGCTCGACCCGGCGCTCGCGCTTGAGGTAGTCGCGCACCGCGTCGCGCAGCGCCCCGGTGCCCTTGCCGTGCAGGATCCGAACGCGTCCCACCTTGAGCGCATGGGCTTCGAGGACGAAGTCGCGAATCTTGTCGAGCGCCTGCTCGACCCGCTCGCCGCGCACGTTCAGCTCGTCGTCGAAGCCCGCCGCGAAGGCCGGCGCCGGTCGGGCCCCGCCGCCCGCGCCGTCCTCGGGCCCGCCGCCGTCGCCGTTCGAGGCGTCGCGCAGCGGCTCGACCTCGTCCAGCCCGACCTCGACCTTGAGCAGGCCCAGCTGCACCAGTACGCGGCGACCCCGCAGCTCGACCACCTGCCCCTCGGCGTCGTAGCTCGGGACGCGCACGCGCGAGCCCACCTGCGGGCCGCGCGGGGCCGCGTCGGGCCGCTCCTCGGGCCGCGGCCGCGCCGTCCGCCGCGCCTGCTCCCGCAAGCGCCGGATCTCCTCGAGCGCCTGCGAGCGCGTCTCGCCCGCCTCGTGACGGGCCGACCGCTCGGCGCGGGTGGCGCGCTGCAGGGTCGCCTGCAGCTCCGCATCGGCGCGGGCGGCCGCGTCGGCCAGCAGCTGTTCCTCACGGGCGCGCAACCCTTCGATCTCGCGGCGCAGCGTCTCGGCCTCCTGCACCGCGACCTCGCGGGCGGCGTCCGCCTCGGCGACACGGCCGGCCAGCTCCTCGCGCTGCCGCTCCAGGGTGGCCAGCAGGCGCTCGAGCCGCTCGCCCTCCGGTCCCAGCACCTCGGCCGCCCGCTGCAGGACCGAGCCGCCCAGGCCCAGCCGCTCGGCGATCGCCAACGCGTAGCTGCGCCCCGGCTGGCCGATCTGAAGCCGGAAGGTGGGCCGCAACGCGTCGACGTCGAAGCGCATCGCCGCGTTGCGCACCCCCGCCGTGTCGCTCGCGAACACCTTGAGCGGTGCCAGGTGGGTCGTGACCAGGCCGCGCGCCTCGCTGCGCAGCACCTCCTCGAGGATCGCCTGCGACAGCGCGGCGCCCTCGTCCGGATCGGTGCCGGAGCCCAGCTCGTCGATCAACACCAGCGTGCCGGCGTCCGCCTCGCGCACGATCCGCGCCAGGTTGGTCAGGTGCCCGGCGTAGGTGGACAGCGACGCCTCGATCGACTGCTCGTCGCCGATGTCGGCCAGCAACGAGTCGAACCAGGGCAGCCGCGGCGGGCGGCCCGACGCCCCCGCCGCCACCGGCAGGCCGCTCTGCGCCATCGCCGCCGCCAGGCCGAGGGTCTTCAGCAGCACCGTCTTGCCGCCCGCGTTGGGGCCGGTCACGATCAGCAGCCGCTGCTCGGCGTCCAACTCCAGGTCGTTCGCGACGCACGCCTCGACCAGCGGGTGGCGCGCGGCGGGCAGGACGATCTCCCCCGCCCGCGACGGCTCGGCCCGGTGCAGCGACCAGTCCTCGGCCATGCGCGCGCTGGCGTTGGCCAGGTCCAGCTCGGCCACGACCTCGAAGGTGACCTCGACCTCGGGGTGGTCGGCGATGCGACGGCCCAGCTCCAGCAGGATGCGGCGCACCTCGTCGCGCTCCTCGAACTCGAGCAGCGCCAGCTCGTTGTTCATCGCCACGACCGACTGCGGCTCGACGAAGACCGTGCGGCCCGAGTCGCTGGCGTCGATCGCGATGCCCGGCACGCGCGACTGCAGCGACGCCTTGATGGGGATCACGTAGCGATCGCGCCGCAGCGTGACGATCGGATCCTGGACCGCGTCGGCGTACTGGTCCAGCAGCTTGTGCATGCGGTCGCGGATGCGGCCGCGCAGCGGCCTCAGGCGACGGCGGATCTCGCGCAGCTTGGGCGTCGCGTCGTCGCGCACCTCGCCGTCGCCGTCCAGGCGCTCGCGCACCAGCCGCAGCCAGCCCTCGAAGCTGCCCATCCGCTCGGCCAGGGCGGTCAGCGGCGGCTGCTCGCCCTCGGCCACCGCGCGGCGCAGGCGCTCGGCGCCGTCCAGCGTCCAGGCGACCTGCAGGATCTCGGGACCGTCCAGCAGGTTGCCGTCGCGCGCTCGCGCCAGCAGCGGCCGGACGTCCTCGATGCCGCCCAGCGGCAGCTCCCCCGAGATCGCGACGGCGTCCACGCGGTCCAGGCGGGTCATGGCCTCGTCCGGATCGCCGGTCGGCCGCAGGGCCTCGGCCCGCTCCAGGCCCAGGCGGGTCGCGGCACGATCGGCCAGCGCCCGCAGGACGCGGTCGTAGGCGAGCTTCTCGAGCAGGGCGGCCGAAGCGTTCACGGCCGCCCAGCATACCGCCGCGCCCACGGGGTCGGCGCCTACGCCGGCGGCCTACGCCTGGACGGCACCACGATGCGCTCGCTGGCGGCACGCTACGGCCCACTGCAAGGCGTCTGGGCCCACTGGCTCAAGCGCGCCCGCCACGGCTGGCGCGGCTACTGACCCGGGCACCCGGCACAGGTCAGTCCGACCCGGCCGCCTCCCGGTCGGCCGCCTGCTGCGCCTGGATGGCGGTCAGCGCGATGGTGTAGACGATGTCCTCGACCAGCGCGCCGCGCGACAGGTCGTTGACCGGCCGGCGCAGACCCTGCAGCATCGGACCGATCGAGACGACGTTGGCGCTGCGCTGCACCGCCTTGTAGGTGGTGTTGCCGGTGTTGAGGTCCGGGAAGACGAACACCGTGGCCCGCCCGGCGACGGCGCTGTCCGGCGCCTTCGACGCCGCGACCGACGCCACCGACGCCGCGTCGTACTGCAGCGGCCCGTCGATCAGCAGGTCCGGGCGCAGCTCGCGGGCGATGCGCGTCGCCTCGCGCACCTTGTCCACGTCGCTGCCCTCCCCCGACGCGCCGGTCGAGTAGCTGAGCATGGCGACGCGCGGCTCGATCCCGAAGTACACCGCCGAGTCGGCCGATTGCACGGCGATGTCCGCCAGCTCCTCGGCGTTCGGATCGGGGTTGATGGCGCAGTCGCCGAAGATCCTCACCTGATCGGGCAGGCACATGAAGAAGATCGAGGAGACCAGCTTGGCGTCGCGGCGGGTCTTGACCAGCTGCAACGCCGGCCGCACCGTGTTGGCGGTGGTGTGCACGGCGCCGGAGACCAGCCCGTCCACCTCGCCCTGCGCCAGCATCATCGTGCCCAGCACGACCGTGTCCTCGAGCTGACGGCGGGCTACCGGGTCGGTCATGCCCTTGTGCCGGCGCAGCTCGACCATCGGCGCGACGTAGCGTTCGCGCCGGTGCAGCGTGGGCTCGAGGATCTCGAGGCCGTCCGGCACGGCGAGGCCCTGGGCCTCGGCCACGCGCTGCACCTCGCTCGGCTCGGCCAGCAGCACGCAGCGCGCGATGCCGCGCTCGTGGGCCGTGATGGCGGCGCGGACGGTACGGGACTCGGCCCCCTCGGGCAGGACGATGCGCTTGTCCGCCTGCCGTGCGCGCGTCACCAGGCGATACATGAAGGCGGGGGGCGACAGCCGCGGCTCGCGGTCGGTGGCGCAACGGGCGGCCAGCCACTCGACGTCCAGGTGACCCGCCACACCGTCCATCACCCGCTCGATCCGCTCGAGGTCGTCCAGCGGCACCTCGCGGTTGATCGCCGCCGCCTTGGCGGCGCTGACGTAGCTGTCGTCGTCCACCAGCAGCAGCGGCAGGCCGCTCGCGAGCGCCCGCTCGCTCAGCTTGACGATCCGCTCGTCCGGCTCGATTCCGCCGGTCAGCACCAGCCCGGCCAGCGGCACGCCGTTCAGCGTCGCCATCGCCGTGGCCAGGATCACGTCGTCGCGGTCGCCGGGCGTGATGATCAGCGCGCCGGGCCGCAACCGGTGGGTCATGTTGGCGACCGTGCGGGCGACGACGCTGACGTCGTCGACGCGGCGGTGCGCCAGCTCGCCCTCGTTCAGGACGCGCGCCTCGAGCTCGCGGGCGACGTCCAGCGTCCGCGGCGAGACCAGCGCAGGATCCCAGGGGATGGCGCCGAGCAGGCGGAAGGCGTCGCTGAAGACCGGCATGCTCTCCCGCAGCGAGTCCGCGTCGTGGCGCTCCTCGGGATCGGTCCGGAGCGTCCGGGCCGCCCCCGCCACCTCCTCGATCGGGGCGTTGAGCTTGTTCACGATCGCGCCCAGCATGCGGCCGCGCTCGATCCCACCGAAGTGCTGGCCGACCAGCTCGATCCGTTCGGAGAGCTGTTCCGGCGTGCCGCGCTGCAGGGCGCCGACCAGCAGTACCTCGGCGTCGAAGGCGGTGGCGATCCGCTCGTTCAGGGTGTCCAGCTCGGGGTGGTCGGCGGTCGCGATCAGGCCCTCGACGATCAGCACGTCGATCTCGTCGCGTTCCAGCCGCTCCTGCGCGCGGCCTACGAGCTCCTCGAGCAGCTGCGCGTCGCTGCCGCTGGCGACGAGGTCCTCGGCGTACGACCAGGCGAACGACTCGATCGGCTCGATGTCGCTGGTCTCCGCGACGAACAGGCTGGAGGCCTCGCGGCCCTCGTCCCGCCCCGGTTGACGGACCGGCTTGTAGAACGCCACCCGCAGGCCCTTGCGGTCAAGGGCGCGAACCAGGCCCAGGCTCACCGTGGTGAGGCCCGAACCGGGGCCGGTGGGAACGACGAAGAAGACGTGCGGACGACTCATGCCCGAAGCCTACCGGAGCCGCCGGGGGCGAAGCGTCCCTTGCCGGCCACGACGCCCGCTCGTGGTGGACACGACCCCTCGGCAGGCCGCCCGGGCGTACCGTACGTCTTCGGTCGCGACGGTGGGACGCCGTCCGACCGGAGCCGGAGGCCCCGTGAACGACTGGAAACGCACCCTCGTCATCCTGTTCGTCGCCCAGCTGCTGTCGGCCATCGGCTTCTCGATGATCTTCCCGTTCCTGCCCAACTACGTCGACTCGCTCGGTAGCGCCTGGAACCTCGACCTGGTGTTCCTGGCCGGTGCGGTCTTCAGCGCCCACGCGATCACGATGATGCTGGCCTCGCCGGTCTGGGGCGCCATCGCCGATCGCGTCGGCCGCAAGCCGATGGTCCTGCGGGCCATGTTCGGCGGGTCGGTCGCCGTCCTGGCGATGGCGTTCGTCGCCAGCGCCGAGCAGTTGGTCCTGCTGCGCGCGATCCAGGGCGTGCTGACCGGCATCGTGTCGGCCTCGAACGCGTTGATCGCCTCGGTCGCGCCGCGCGAACGCTCCGGCTTCGCGCTGGGGACGCTGCAGACGGCGCTCTCGAGCGGCGTGGCCGCCGGTCCGATCCTGGGCGGGCTGCTGGCCGACTCGGTCGGCTACCGGGCCGCCTTCGTGATCACCGCCGGCCTGCTGCTGATCGGTGGCGTCCTGGTGCTGTTCGGGGTGAAGGAGTCGTTCACGCCCCCCACCCGGGCGCGCCGCCTGGACGGGATGCTGGCCGACTGGTCGCACGTGCTGCGCACGCCGAGCGTCGGCGTCACCTTCGCCGCACGCTTCGCCGCCTGGCTGGGGCGGGGGGTGCTGGTGCCGATCCTTCCGCTGTTCATCCCGATCCTGCTGGCGGGCGAGGGGCGTACGGCCACCTTCACCGGCCTGGTGATCGGCATCGCGGCGGCGACCAGCACCCTGTCGGCCATCTACCTCGGTCACGTCGGCGACCGCATCGGGCACCGCACCGTCCTGATCGCCTCGGCCGCCTTCGCGGCCGCCTGCTACCTGCCGATGGCGTTCGTGCAGAACGGGGCCCAGCTGCTGCTCCTGAACGGCCTGGCGGGCGCCGCCTTCGGGGGCGTGCTGCCGTCGCTGTCGGCGCTGCTGAACGTGGTCACGGTCGAGAGCGAGGTGGGGTCCGCCTTCGGCCTGGACAACGCCGTGGTGGCCGCCAGCCGGGCGGTCGCGCCGCTGGTCGGCGTGGGCCTCGCGACCGTGCTGGGTGGCGGCGAGCTGGGCTACCGCGCGGTGTTCGTCGCCGCCACCGTCCTCTTCCTCGGCACCATCGCCATCGCGACGACGCTGAAGCCCGACCGTCCGCTGCCGGCGGGCGTCTCGCCCGGCGACTGAGGCGGGCGCGGGCGCTCGCGATACCTGGACCACGGTCGCCCCCCGGCCGCGCGCGGTACCATCGGGGCGTCGCCAGGGGTGCCCGGCATGCGGCCGGGCTGAGATCACACCCTCGAACCTGATCCCGTTCGTACGGGCGTAGGAAGCGTGACCCGACCCTTTCCTGGTGACGGAAGGGACTCCCCATGAACCTGAAGCACCTCCTCGGCACGATCCTGCTGGTCGCGCCGGTCGGCGTGGCCTGGGCCCAGCCCACGACGCTGCTGACGCACGACTCGTTCGCGCTGCCGGAGGAACGCGTCGCGACGTTCGAGGCCACCTCGGGCGTGGACCTGCGTGTCCTCTCCGGCGGCGACGCGGGCGAGATCGTCAACCGTGCCCTGCTGACGCGCGGCCGCCCCATCGCCGACGCGCTGTTCGGGATCGACGACGCGCTGATCGCCCGCGAGGGGGCGCGCGCGTTGTTCGAGCCGTACCTGGCCGAGGGGATCGAGGCCGTGCCCGACGAGCTGCGCTTCGCGGGCGAGACGCTGACGCCGGTCACGGTCGGCTTCGTGGCGTTCAACTACGACCTGGCCGCCCTGGAGGAGCGCGGCCTGCCGGAGCCAAGCGACCTGACCGACCTGGTCGCTCCCCCCTTCGCCGGCGCGACGGTCGTGTCCGACCCGGCCACGAGCAGCCCCGGGCTGGCGTTCCTGCTGACGACGATCGCGCGCTTCGGCGAAGGGGGCGGCTACGACTGGCTGGACTACTGGGCCGAGCTCCGCGACGCCGACGTGCGCGTCGTCGCCGGCTGGTCCGACGCCTACTACACCGCCTTCAGCCGCTACGGCGGCGACCGTCCGATCGTGCTGTCGTACGCGACCAGCCCCGCGGCCGAGGTGATGTTCGCCGAGCAGGCGCTGGACGAGGCCCCCACGCGCACCCTGCTGTGCGAGCGCTGCGCCTGGCGCCAGATCGAGGCGGCCGGCGTGCTGGCCGGCGCCGGCGACCCCGATGGCGCGCGCGCCGTCGTCGACTTCCTGCTCTCGCCCGACACCCAGGCGGCGGTGCCGACCTCGATGTTCGTCTACCCCGCCCGCGCCGACGTGGCGCTGCCGGTCGAGTTCGAGCGCTTCGCGCCCCGTCCGACGCCGGAGCAGACGGCGACCCTCCCGGACGAGACGATCGAGACGAACCAGGCGCGCTGGCTGCAGCAGTGGACCGAGGTGGTGCGTCAGGGCCGCTCCCCGGACGAGGTGCGCTGAGCCGCGACGAGGCGCGCTCGGCACGCCCCCGTCCGCGAGGGCCGCGAACGCCGCCCGCACCGCCGCGCGCGTCCACCGCGGCGGCAGGTCGTAGAAGGCGCCCCAGGCGGCCGCCTTGTCGCGCTCGTAGGTGGCGGGGTCGTGGCCGGCCGAGAGCCACGCCTCGCGCACCGCGTGGCCGACCAGGACGTCCATCACCAGCGCGCCGCGTACGCGCAGCGCCGGCGTGGTGGCGAACAGCTCGGACAGCTCGTCGATCGCCTCGACCGTCACCTGGCGGTACTCGGCGCTGGGGATCTTGTGCAGCAGGTGCTCGACGCGCAGGGCGAAGTTCAGCTCGCCGGGCGTGCTCTCGCTGGTCAAGCGGCGGCTGTCGAGGCGGTTGCGCCGCTCGAGCTTGTCGCCGATCACGAGTCCCTCGCAGCGCGTCAGCAGGCCCCAGACGCGGCGGGCGAACCCGTCGGGCAGGCGGGCCAGCGAGCCCTCGCGTTGACGCCAGCGCCACCAGCCTCCGGCCGGTTCGGCGCGCTCGTCGGGCGCCGCGCCCGCGCCGGTGGGGCGCACCGCCGTCTCGGTCGCGCCCTCGGCCAAGGCCAGACGCTCCTGACGGGCCACCAGCTCCCCCAGCCGCCGCTCCTCGCCCTGCAGCAGCCGACGCAGACGCCGGCGCACCTCGCGGGGGGCCGCCGACGCCAAGCGCTCGTAGCCCTCGTCCTGCGAGACGCCGGCCTCGTTCGCCAGTTCCGACGCCAGCAGCAGCGTGAACTGGCCCAGCCGCAGGGTGCGGATCCCGGCGAAGCGGTCGGGATCCTCGCGCACCAGGTCGGCCAGGGCGATGATCAGCTCCTGCGTCAGCACCCGGTCGCGCACGTCCTCGCGGCAGTAGCGCGCGATGGTGGCCAGCAGCTCCGCTTGCGGCAGCGGCCGCGCGACGGTCGACGCCTCGCTGTACGCCTTGCCGATGAGGATCCGCTTCTGCGCGGCGAACAGGTCGGCGGCGGCGTCGGAGAGGGTGGGCTCGACCTTGCCCAGCAGCGCGGCGGCCAGCCGGACCGGGCCCCAGGCGCGCCGGTCGCCTGCCACGTCGTACAGCTCCTCCAGCAACGTCGCCACCCGCACCGGTCCGTGCGCGTCCTGCCACAGGACGTGCTCCAGGCCGACCGCCGCCGTGAGCAGCGCCAGCAGCTCGGCCTGCTCGTGCAGGTTGTCCGACGTCCGCAGGCGCGCGCTCCAGGCGGCCGGGTCGCCGATCAGCTCCAGCGACAGCTCCTCGTCGGCCGTGAGCGGCTCGGCCCGGCGGACGGGCAGGCGCGGCTCGGCCCGGTGGCGCTCGGCCTCGGCCAGCGGACGGACGCCCGGAGCCCAGTCGTCCAGGCGGTCGATGCGCTCCTCGTTGGCGGCCAGCGTCAGGCGCGCCAGCGGCCCCACCACGACCGGCACGCCGGCCACCTCGCCGGTCGCCGCTTCGCGGGCGAAGCGCAGCAGCGGCGCCTCGCCCTGCTCCAGCAGGTCGCGCGGCACCAGCACGATCAGCGTCGGTCGGCCGGGCAGGTCCCAGTGGCGGGAGAGGTAGCGCAGCTCGACGCGCAGGCGCTCCAGCAGGTTCTCCGGGTCCAAGGCGAGGTAGAACTCGGCCCGGTCCAGGAAGGTGGGCACGACGGCGCGGCGGCGACCCGCCAGCCGGTAGAGGCGGGCGCTCGCCAGGCTGCCCAACCGCATCGACGGACGCCCGCTGAGGCCCAGGGCGTCGTGCCGGCCGACGCGCTCGTAGGCGGCGGCGACGTCGGCGGCGCGCAGCAGGTCGACCTCGCCCAGGTCCCCCAGCCGCTCGGCCGGGACGCCGCGCTCGTGCAGGGCGCGCTGGACCTCCTCGTCCTCGGCCACCACCGCGATCTGGACGCGGGCGTCGCCGGGGGGCCGGCGCCGGTGCCGGCCCAGCGGATCGAGCTCGTCGGGCCGCAGCGACCCCTCGACCAGCAGCTCCAGCAGCACCCGCAGGCTCTCGGCCCAGACGAGCGGCACGTTCTCGCCGGGCACCCGCGGGCACGAGCCGGGCGCCGCGCGCTCGCGCTCGACGTCCTCGTCGCGCACGCGGTAGAGCTCGGGAAGGACGTCCAGGCCGTCCAGCGGGACGGCGGCCTCGTGCATGCGTCGCAGGTAGCCGCGCGCCTCTTCGCAGGCGCCGCGGAAGGCGGCGTCCAGCCCGGCGAAGGCGTGGAAGAGCGGCCACTCCGACTCGATCCCCTCGAAGCGCGCGAGCTCCTCGGGCTCGTAGTGGAGGCGGTCCTCCTCCTCGAGCGCCGTCTGGTGCCCGTCGCGCAGGAAGCGCTTCATGCCGTAGCGCCCGTCCAGGACGCGGCGGATCGTCTCCCGCGTGCGGCGGGCCAGGGCGCCATCGTCGACGGCGAAGGCGGGCCAGCCGACGGCCGAGAGCAGCGCGGCGTCGGTCTCCTTCGACGCCGACTCGCGCGGGAGCAGGGCGTCCAGCGTCACCCGGGCGCGCGCCACGTCGTCCGGCAGCACGTGCACCACCGACGCTTGCGAGCCCTCCGCGCCGAACAGGTCCAAGCCGTCCAGCGCCTCCAGCGCCGCCATGCACAGGGCGACCGAGCTTGCGTTGATCTCCGGCAGGCCGTGGTTGGTCTTGTCGCCGCGCTCCCAGATGCCGTAGTCGGGCGTGCGGTGGGCGCGGGCGACGTACCAGACGAGGTTCTGCACGAAGGCGACCTCGTCGTGCGTGGCGACGACCGGCAGGCCGCCGGCGGTCACCTGCGCCAGCGTCAGCAGGAACAGCCCCGTGGCGTCCAGCTGCAGGTGGCCCCAGGCGTCGTCGGCGACCACCTTGGCGCCGGTCGCGGTGTCGACCTTGGCGTGCAGGGCGTCCCGCGGGTCCTGGCTGTGCTTGAAGCGCTCGACCCGGTCGGCCTGCGCCATCATCGAGCGAAGGTGCCCGCGCAGCAGCGCGATCGTGCGCTGCTCCAGCTCGCGGATGCGACCGCCCTCCAGGCCGGCGGAGCGGGCGGCGCGCGCCACGCCCCAGACCGCCGCGATCGCGTAGACCCCGTCCCGCACCCAGGCGTGGGTGTAGTCCCCGTGCCGCGTGACCGCGGTCGACGCCGGCAGCAGCCCGCTGACGGGGTGCTGCCGGGCGCAGACCACGCGTTCGACCCGGTCCAGGGCGGCGAACAGGGCGGGCGAGGGACGCATGCCCGGGAGGCTACCCCAGCAGCGCCGTGGCGGCCTGGTCGTCCTCGGTCGGCGGCGCGCCCTCCTCCGCCCAGAGCGCGCGGAAGGTGGCGGAGCGCCGCAGGAGGTCGGCGCGGCTCCCGACCGCTTCGACCCGGCCGTCGGCCAACACCACGATGCGGTCGGCGTGGCGCAAGGCCGCGTGGCGGTGCGACACCACCAGGCAGGAGGCGCCCTCGGCCGCCAGGCCCTCCCACAGGCGCCGTTCGGTCTCCACGTCCAGGGCGCTGGACAGGTCGTCGATGAACAGCAGCTCGGCCGCCTGCATGAACGAGCGGGCGGCGGCGCTGCGCTGGACCTGGCCGCCGGAGAGGCGCACGCCACGCGCACCGACCTCGGTGTCCAGGCCGCGCTCGAGCTGCGCGACGTCCGGGCGCAGGACCGCCAGGTCGAGGGCGTGCTCCAGTCCGGCCTCGTCCCGGCCCAGGGTGACGTTGTGCCGCAGCGCATCGCTGAACAGCCGCGGCGTCTGCGCGACGTAGGCGCTGCGGGGCGGCACCAGGAAGGCGGCCGGGTCCTCGATCGGCGTGCCGTTCCAGAGGAGGCTGCCGCCCTGCTTCGGGATCAGGCCCAGCAGCGCGCGCAGCAGCGTCGTCTTGCCCGATCCGACGCGGCCGGTGACCACGACGATCTCGCCGCGGCGGACCTGCAGGTCGATCCCATCGATCCCACGGCCGCTGGGGTGGTGGGCCCGCAGGCCGACGATCTCCAGCCGCTCGAACGGTTCGCGCGGCAGATCCTCGCGGCGCCAGGCCGGGGCGGGACGGGCCAGCCGTGCCGGCGGTCCGGCGACGGCGCGCGCTGCGGGCGCGTCGCGCATCAGCGCGGCCAGCCGCTCGTACGCCAGCCCGACGCGGCGCTGGTGCACCGCGAAGGCCCCGAAGAAGGTCATCGCGCCGGTGAGGCGCGGCAGGTAGGTGACGAACAGTGCGAAGTCGCCCACCCCGAAGCTGCCGTCGCGCAGGCCGCCGGCCGCCATCAGCAGCACCAGCCCCATCGCGATGTGGACCATGTTGTCGTTGAGGCTGCGGACCGACTCGGCCAGCCAGGTGTCGCGCAGGGCGGCGCGGCGGCGCTCCTCCCCGAACGACGCGAAGCGCGCCACGACGTCGGCGGCCCGACCCGACAGCTTGACCGCCAGGGCTGCGCCGCTGGTCTCGCCGACGAAGTCGGTGACGTGGCCGGTCGCCTCGCGCATGCGGCGCCGGGTGGAGCGGATCGCCGGCCGCAGCCAGGCGGTCGCGATCAGGGTGATCGACAGCGGCGCCAGCGCCACCGCGGTCAGCCAGGGATCGACGGTCACCATCGCGATCAGGGCGCCCACGACGTAGAGCGCCAGTCCGCCGCCGTCGACCAGGAACTCCAGGTGCTGTCCCACGTCGTCGACGTCGTCGCGCAGCCGGGTGATCGCCTCGGAGGAGGAATCGGGCAGCTCGCGCGTCCCGGGGGCGGTGAGCAGGTGGTCGAGGAGGTTGCGGCGCACCTGCATCACGGCGGTGGACCACAGGCCGGCCCACAACCAGACGCCGCCGGCCAGCGCGGCGATGCGCGCCAGGTCCACGCCGGCGGCCAGGGCCAGCAGGCTCCACGGGCTCGCGGCGGCCGCTTGACCGGGCGCCAGCGCGTCGAAGACGCCCTTCATGATCAGGCCCATCGCCACCGGGCTGGCGTGGATGAACGCCCAGGCGATCAGGTTGAGGGTCAGCGGGCCGGGGTGCTGGCGTGCCAGCGCCCAGGTGAGGCGCAGCGAGCGGGTGCGCGCGTCGGTCTGCGGGTCGGATCCAGCTCGGGCGGAGGTCATACCGGTTCCTTCGTGCGGGGCACGACGACCTGCGCAGCGTGCGCGCCGAGGTCGTCGAGGTCGAACGGTCGGTCGTCGGCGCGGCCCTCGGCCGCGCGCAGCAGGCGGGCGTAGCGGCTGGACGGATCGGCCGCCAGGCGCTCGCGCGGACCCTCCTCGATCAGGCGGCCCTGGTCGAGGACGGCGATGCGGTCGGCGCGCCGCACCGTCTCCAACCGGTGGGCGATCACGACCACGGTGCGGCCGGCCAACAGGCGGTCCAGGGCGCGTTCCAGGCGCGCCTGGGTCACCGGGTCGAGGCGCGAGGACGGCTCGTCCATCACCACCAGACCGGGGTCCGTGAGGAAGGCGCGAGCGAGGGCGAGGAGCTGGGCTTCGCCGGCCGACAGGTCGCGACCGGCGGGCGCCAGGACGGTGTCCAGGCCGTGCTCCAGGCCGGCCAGCCAGTCGCCCAGCCCTACGTCGGCCAGGACCGCGCGCAGCCGCGCGTCGTCGGGCGTGCCGGCGAAGAAGGTGAGGTTGTCGCGCACGCTGGCGTGGAAGAGCTGGACCTCCTGGCTGACCAGCGCGACGGCGTCGCGCAGGGCGGCCTCGTCCAGGTCGCGCACGTCCACGCCGTTCAGCAGGACGGTGCCGCCGCGGACGTCGTAGAGCCGCATCAGCAGGCGCACCAGCGTCGTCTTTCCACTGCCGGTCCGGCCCAGCAGGCCCAGCGTCCGGCCGGCGGGAAGGGTCAGGTCGACGCCCTGCAGGACGGGCCGGTCGGCGTAGGCGAAGTCGACCCGCTTCAGGCGCACCTCCAGCGGGCCCTTGGGCAGGGTGCGCGCGTCGCGGGGCTCCAGGCGGCTGCGGGTGGCCAGCAGGGCGCCGATGCGCTCGGCGCCGGCGGCGGCCTTCTGGAACTCCTGCAGCTGCTGCGAGACCTGCTCCAGCGGTCCCTGCAGCAGCAGCATGTAGGTGAAGACCATGTAGGCCTCGCCGACGGTCATCGTGCCGGCGCGGACGCTGGCGATGGCGATGCCCAGCGTGACCGTCACGCCGACGACGAAGCCGCCGTAGCTGGACAGCCAGACGATCGAGCGCAGCATCCAGGCGCGGCGGGTGCCGTCGTGGAAGCGGCGCATGACGCCCTCGAAGCGGTGCATGGCGTGGGGTCCGCCGCCGTTGGCCCGCAGGTCCTCGATGCCGGCCAGGCGCTCCTCGAGGAAGCCGAAGGTCTCGGCCGAGACCTGACGCTCCAGCTCGCTGGCGGGCACCGCGATGCGACGGGTGCGCTGCATCACCAGCAGCTCGAGCGCCGCGAACACCGTCAGGGCCGCGCCCAGCAGCGGCGCGACGATCCACAGCGCGACCAGGATGCCGACCATCAGCAGCAGGCCACCGATCAGGCGCACGCTGAACTGGCTGAAGAAGTTCGAGAGGGCGGTCGCGTCGCCGTCGACGCGCTCGATCAGCTCACCGCCGCTGCGGTCGTGGTGCCAGTCGAGGTCCTGACGGAAGACGTGGGCGAACAGGTCGCGGCGCAGCGCGTTGGTGGCGCTCCAGGCGACGTCGGCACCCAGCACGGTGGCGCCGGCGCTGGCCAGCTGCTGGCCGATCGCGACGGCCAGGAACGCCAGCGCGCCCTGGCGCAGGGTGGCGAGCGTAGCGCCCTCGAGGGCGCCGTCGATGATGCGCTGGAGCAGCCACGGCACGGCCAGCTGCAGCCCGGTCGCGATCAGGAGCAGCAGGGCCATCCAGGCGGCGATGCCCAGGTGGGGCCGGAGGTAGCGGACCAGCAGCGCGAGGTAGCGGCGGTCGGCGTCGTCGCGGTTCGGTTCGGTGGTGGGGGAAGCGATCATGGGGTCCTCGTCGGCAGGGCCGATGGTCGGGCGGAGTGGGGAAGGTCCGGAGGGCGGGGAGCCGGGTCGCCGACGAGGCGGAGCACGAAGAAGCGACCGTGGCTGCGGGGCCTACGGTCGCTGCGGTTCTGCGTGGTGGCGCGTGAACGGCTAGCTGAAGGCAGACCCCTCCCTGGGTGCGACGGCACCATCCGGGCGGACGGCGACGTTCTGCGCAGGGGTGAAGGCGGGGGCT
>CAZJGU010000001.1:33057-66881 GCA_964545455.1 uncultured bacterium
GGCTGCACGGATCACGGCAGCGACTTTAGGCCTTGGCGACGCCGTTGTCAAGACCATGCAGGGTCGTATGCACCACGGGCGCGATCCGGCGCGACGCCCGCACTCAGGGGAGTCGCGTCACCACGGTCAGCACCAGCGGCAGCGTCACCAGCGAGGCCAGCGTCCCGACGGCGACGGTGTCGCCCACCTGGCGGGCGTCGCCCCCGAACTCGACCGACAGCATCACCGCGTTCACGGCGGTCGGCATCGCCGCCAGCAGCGTCAGCGCCGCCAGGTCGACGCCAGCGAGTCCCAGCGCCGTTCCGATGCCCAGCGCCAGCGCGGGGGCCAGCGCCAGCTTCATCCCGACCGCCGTCCACACCCGTCCGCTGGGACGCCAGCGGCCCGCGCGGACCAGCTGGATCCCGAGGATCAGCAGCATCAGCGGGATCGCCGCGTCGGCCAGCAGGTCGACCGCCCGCTCCAGCGGCAGCGGAAGCGTCGTTCCGCTACGGGAGATCGCCAGCCCGATCAGGGCCGCCCACAGGACCGGGAAGGACGCGACGGTGCGCACGACGCGCCCGATCGACAGGGGTCCGCCGAACAGCACCGGCCCGACGGCGTACATCGTGACCGCCGTGACGACGTAGAGGATCAGGGCCCGGTCGAGGCCCGCCTGACCCAGCGCGAAGAGGGTGACGGGCAGGTTCATGTTGGCGGCGTTGCCCAGCATGCTGGTCCCCGTCAGGGCGCGGCGCGACGGCGTGGGCAGGCGCGCGCCCACCAGCCAGGCCAACGTCGCGATCGAGGCCAGGAACAGCACGAACGCGCCGACCAGCCGGGCGGCCGGGATCTCGGCCAGCGTCAGCTCCGACATCGAGCGGAACACCAGCGTCGGCACGACGGCGTAGAGCGAGAGGCGGTTGATCGACCCCACCTCGAGCCGGAGGACGCGCCCCGCCACCGCTCCCACGCCGATGAGCAGGAAGACCGGCAGCACCACCTGCAGCAGCAGCGACAGCGAGGCGAGCACGCGTCATGGTACGCCCGCCGCGTTCAGAGGGCCCCCGTGCCCGCGCTAGACTCGCAGGCGTGCCGCCCTCCCCCGCCCGCCTCGCCGGACCGACGGCGGCGGCGTTCCTCGCCGTCCTGCTGATCGTGCCGCTGGGCGCCGTGGTGGTCCGCGGCCTGGGCATGGCCCCGCTGGCGACGCTGGCCGACCTGGCGGCCGATCCCTACCTGCGGGAACGCTTGGGGCTGACGCTGGTGCAGGCCACCCTCTCGACCGTCCTGACCGTGGCGGTGGCGCTGCCGGGGGCGCTGGCGTTCGCGCACTGGAGCTTCCCCGGCAAGCGGCTGCTGCGCGCCCTGTTCACGGTGCCGTTCGTGATGCCGTCGGTGGTGGCGGGCGCCGGCTTCCTGGCGCTGGCCGGGCCGGGCGGCACGCTGGGCGTGGACGGGATGGACACGCTCTGGCTGATCCTGGCGGCGCACGTCTTCTACAACCACGCGGTGGTCGTGCGCATGGTCGGCGGCTTCCTGGAGGCGTCCGCGCCCCGCCTGCGCGAGGCGGCGGCGGTGCTCGGGGCCGGGCCGCTCCGGACGACGCTGCGGGTGACGCTGCCCCTCGCGGTGCCGGCGATCGCGGCGGCGGGCGCGCTGGTGTTCGTCTTCTGCTTCACCTCCTTCGGCGTGATCCTGATCCTGGCGCCGCAGGGGTCCTGGGACACCCTGGAGATCGAGATCTACCGCAGCGTCGCGCGACTGCTGCGGCTGGACGCCGCGGCGGCGCTGGCGCTGCTGCAGCTGGCCGTGGCGATGACGGCCGCGGGGGTCTACACCGCGCTGCAGGCGCGCACGGCGGTGCCGCTGGCCGGCGGTGCGCCCCTGCCCCGTCCGGGCCGGCGGGGCTGGATCGTGCTGGCCGCGACGCTGGCGCCGCCGCTGGCCCTGACGGTCGCGCCGCTGGCCGCGCTGGCCTGGCGAGCGTTCGTGCCTCCGGGAACGGAGGGGCCGTCGCTGATCGGCTGGCGGGCCGCCTTCGCGCCCAGCGGCCTGTTCGGCGTGGCGTCGGCGTGGGACGCTGCCTGGAACTCGCTGCGCTTCGCGGTCGCCTCGGGCGCCATCGCGACCGTGGCGGGCGCCGCCTTCGCGTACGCCGTGGTGCGGGGCGGATGGCGCTGGCTGGACCGGGCCAGCCTGCTTCCGCTGGCGACCAGCGCCGTGACGCTGGGGCTGGGGGTGCTGCTGGCCTTCCCCGCCCTGAGCGGGACGTTCTGGGGCCTGGCGTTGGCGCACGCGCTGATCGGCACCCCGTTCGTGGCTCGCGCGGTGCTGCCGTCGCTACGGGGGATCCCGGCGTCGCGCCTGGCGGCGGCCGCGGTGGCGGGGGCGGGCCCGTGGCGGCGCCTGGCGCGGGTGGAGCTGCCGGCCCTGACGCCGTCGCTGATCGCCGGCTCGGGCTTCGCGGCGGCGGTGTCGCTGGGCGAGTTCGGGGCGGCGCTGGTGCTGACCCGGCCGGAGCTGGCGACGCTGCCGGTAGCGATCTACCAGCGCCTCGGCCGGCCGGGGAGCGAGAACTACGCGGCGGCGCTGGTGATGGCGCTGGCGTTGATGGCGCTGACGGCGCTGGTGATGGCGGCGCTGGACCGCCTGGGCGGACCGGGCGAGCTCTGACCCCCGCGATAGGATGACCGGCATGGCTCTCGAGCTCGCGGGCGTCGCGCGACGCTACGGCGACGTCCAGGCGGTGGACGGGGTGGACCTGGTGGTCGCGCCCGGTCGCACCACGGCGCTGCTGGGGCCGTCGGGCTGCGGCAAGTCGACGCTGCTGCGCCTGGTGGCCGGCCTGGAGCCGCCCGATGCGGGCACGATCCGGCTGGACGGGCGCGACCTGGCGCGCGTCCCGCCGCAGCGGCGCGGCATCGGCATGGTGTTCCAGGACTTCGCGCTGTTCCCGCACCTGGACGTGGCCGGCAACGTCGCCTTCGGCCTGGTCGAGCGGCGCTGGCCACGCGAGCGACGCGACGCGCGGGTGGGCGAGCTGCTGGACGCCGTCGGCCTGGAGGGCCTGGAGCGGCGGCGTCCCCATGAGCTGTCGGGCGGCCAGCAGCAGCGGGTGGCGCTGGCGCGCGCCCTGGCGCCCCGGCCGTCGCTGCTGCTGCTGGACGAGCCGCTCTCGAACCTGGACCGCACCCTGCGCGACGAGCTGACCGCCGAGCTGGCGGCGCTGCTGTCCGACCTCGAGGTCCAGGCGATCCACGTCACGCACGACCAGAACGAGGCGTTCGCGCTGGCCGACCGGGTGGCGCTGATGCGCGACGGCCGCATCGTGCAGGAGGACACGCCGGAGGCGCTGATGGCGTCGCCGCGCGACGCCTGGACGGCGCGCTTCCTGGGCCTGCGCGAGCTGATCCCGGCCGGTGCGGCGCGCGAGCTGGGCTTCGCCGGTCCGACGCTGCTGCGCGTCGAGCGCCTGCGGCCCGATCCGGACGGTCAGCCGTTCGAGGTGCGGGCGCGCCACGTGGTCGGCTCGGACCTGGAGTTCCGGCTGGCCTCGCGCGCCTGGGGCCTGGAGCTGCGCTGGCGGGCCCGCCCGCGCGAGCTGGACGAGCTGCCGGAGCCCGGCGACGAGCTGCGGCTGCGGGTCCCGGACGACGCCTGGACGGTGCTCGAGGTGCCGGCGTGAGCCGACGATGATCGCGCTGGTGTTGGCGGGCGGGCCGCTGCGGCCCAGCGCTCGCCTGCGCTCCCGGGCGGCCGAGGCCGCGCTGGTCGTCGCCGCCGACGGCGGGCTGCGCCACGCCGCCACGCTGGGTGTGCGACCGGACCTGCTGGTGGGCGACCTGGACTCGGTCAGCGCCGAGACGCGCGCCCGCTGGCCCGACCTGCCGGTCGAGCGTCACCCGAGCGACAAGGACGCCCTCGACCTGGAGCTGGCGATCGAGGCGGCGCGCGCCCGCGGGGCCGACGCGATCCGGGTCATGGGGGCCTTCGGCGGGCGCTTCGACCAGACGCTGGCCACCGCCGCGATCGCCGCGCGCTACGCCGAGGAGGGCGTACGGATCGCCCTGCTGGACGGCATCCACGACGCCTACCCGCTGGCGGCCAAGGACCGCTTCGAGGGCCCGCTGCCGGAGGGGACCACCTTCAGCCTGCTGGCGGTCAGCGACGACGCCCGGGTGGACGTGGCCGGAGCCGCCTACGAGCTGCACGACGCTCGGCTGCCGCGCGGGGTGGGCTTGGGCCTGTCCAACCGGGCCGAGGGTGGTCCGAGCGTGGCGGTGCGGGCGGGGACGGTGCTGCTGATCGTCGAGTGGGACGGCTGAGCGTCCCACCACCGGCTCCGTCGCCCTGTCGGTGGTCCGACCCCTTGCGCGCGGCTGCCTCGCCGGTCTAGGCTTTGCTTGACGATGTAAACGTTTTCATTCCGCCTCTCCGGCGGATGGAAGGTCGAGCGTGAGCGAGCGAGCGCCCACCATCCACGACGTGGCCCGCGAGGCCTCGGTCTCCACCGCGACGGTGTCCCGCGTCCTCAACGGCGGGTCCGTCCGGGCCGACACGGCCGCCGCCGTGCACGACGCCGTGCGGCGCCTGGGCTACCTCCCCAACCGCGTCGCCCGCGGCCTGGTGACGGGCCGAAGCGACGTCGTCGGCGTGCTGGTCCCCGACCTGGTCGGACCGCTCAACGCCGCCGTCGCACGCGGGGTCGAGGACGCCCTCGAGGCCCGCGGCCTGCACGCCGTCGTCACCACCGACCACCGCGACGCCCGGCGCGAACGTGCCCGCATGCGCAACCTCGTCGCGCGCCGCGTCGACGGCCTGGTCCTGATCGGCAGCCAGCTGCACGACGACGCCATCCGCGCCACCGTCGGCAGCACACCGGTCGTGCACGTCGGCGCCGAGCGCGAGCCCGACCCGCACGACGACCCCATCCCCGAGGTGCGCGTCGACAACATCGCCGGCATCGACGCCGCGCTGCGCCTGCTGGCGCGCGCCGGGCACGTCCGCATCGCGCACCTGGCCGGTCCGCGTCGCGACGGGCGCGAGCGCGAGGTCGCCGTGCACGACGGCGCCCGTGCGCTGGGCCTGGAGCTGGTCGCCTGCCAAGCCGCCGACTTCTCCGAAGCGGGCGGTCTGGAAGCGGGCCGCATCCTGCTGGACACGGGCGGCTTCAGCGCCGTGGTGTGCGCCAACGATCGAAGCGCCGTCGGCCTCTACGCCGCGGCGCGCGAGCGCGGCCTGCGCCTGCCGGACGACCTGTCGATCGTCGGCTTCGACGACCTCCCCTGGAGCGCCTACCTCGACCCGGCCCTGACGACCGTGCGGCACCCCAGCCGCGAGATGGGTCGCGTCGCGGCCGAGCGCCTGTTCGCGGTCGATGGCGCGGACGCCTGGCGCGGCCTCCGGACGCTGTCGCCCGACCTGACCGAGCGAGCCTCGGTCGCCTCCCCCTCCTCACCGATCCCCGCGCCGACCGGCGCGGCTCGGACATCCGCCCACCCCCCGTACCTCGCCCGCAAGGAGGACCATTCGTGAAGAAACTCCTCGTCACCCTGGCCGCCCTCTCGATGTCGCTGGCCTTCGCCCAGCTCCGGATGTGGACCACTCAGGTCCAGCCGGAGCGGATGGAGGTCCAGGAGGCCCTCGCCGCCGACTTCGAGGCGACGACCGGCATCTCGATCGAGATCATCCCGGTCGAAGAGTCCGAGCTGTCCACGCGCATCACCGCCGCCTTCTCGGCCGGCGACCTGCCCGACGTCATCTACCACCCGGTCAGCCAGACGATCGGCTGGGCCGAAGCGGGCATCCTGGACGTCGACGCCGCCGGTGCCGTCATCGAATCGCTGGGCGAATCGACCTTCGCCCAGGGCCTGCTGAACCTGACGAGCACGCCCGCCGGCTACGCCGCGGTGCCCAGCGACGGCTGGACGCAGCTGCTGGTCTACCGCGCCGACCTGTTCGAGGAGGCCGGCCTCGAAGCCCCGACGACCTTCGAAGCGATCGAAGCCGCCGTGGCGGCGCTCCACGACCCGCCCGAGATGTACGGCTTCGTCGCCGCGACCGACGTCAACAACGACTACACCATGCAGGTGCTCGAGCACTTCTTCCTCGCCAACGGCGTGAACCTGGTCGAGGACGACGGCTCGATCGGCATGGACAACGAGCGCACCCTGCACACCCTGGAGTTCTACAAGGTCCTCGCGGACGCCAGCCCCGACGGCAACCTGTTCTGGCAGCAGTCGCGCGAGCTGTACTTCGACGGCCGCGCCGCGATGATCGTCTGGTCGCCGTTCATCCTCGACGAGATGGCCGGTCTGCGCGACGCCGCCCCGGTCACGATCACCGACGATCCGACCAGCCGTGACCTGGCCGCCGTGACCGGCATCGTGACCAACCTGGCCGGCCCCGACAACCCCGAGGGAGCCGGCTGGGCCGCGTCCAGCAACTGGGGCATCACCGTCGACGCCGACACCGAGACCGCCCAGACCTTCGTCGAGTGGGTGCTCGACGGCGACGCCTACCTGAGCTGGCTGTCGATGGCGCCCGAAGGCCTCTTCCCCGCCCGCTCCGGCACGTCCGATGCGCCGAACGCCTTCGTCGACGGGTGGTCGCAGCTCGACGTCGGCGTCGACCGCCGCGCGCCGCTGTCCGAGCTCTACGGCCAGGAGGTCATCGACGACATCGTCGCCGGCCTGTCGGTCGCCAACCGCTGGGCCTACAGCCAGGGCGAGGGTGCGCTGCTCTCGCGCCTCTACGGCACCCGCGTGATGGCCGAGCTGGTCCGCGCCTACCTGGACGGCGAAGCGACCGCCGAGGAGACGGTCGAGCTGCTCCAGACCCGCATCAGCGCCCTGCGCTGAGCCTCACGAAACGGGGGGACGGCTCCGCCGTTCCCCCGACCCCTCGCTCCGGCTGACCCAGCCGCGGAGGTCCCCACGGTGCGCGGAACCACGCTGGCCGCCCGCGAAGCTCGCCTCGCCTATCTGATGCTCGCCCCGACGTTCGTGATCGTCTTCGCGATCGTCCTATTCCCCGTGATCGCCAACTTCTGGATCGCCTTCAAGCCGGTCGAGCTGGCCGACCTCCGGCCGCCCCAGCCGATCGTGCGCGAACGCGTCCGCGCCCTGCCGACCGCGCCGGGCGAGACGCTCGACGTCCGCTACCAGATGCGCAACAGCTCGCTCGAGGTGACGGTGCGAGACGTCGCACTGTTCGACACCCTCGCCCCCGGCCTCACCCTCGTGAGCGACGAGTCGCGCTGCGAGACCGACGGCACCGCCTTCGCCTGCGACCTGGGCAGCTGGGAGGGCGGCTACCGCGAGAACCTCGACCTGAGCTTCGTCGCCGACCAAGCCTGGTTCGACGCGGGATCGCCCGATCCGCTGGCCACCCCGGTCGAGATCCGCGGCCGCGCCCCCAACGTCCTCACCAACGCCACCTTCACGCTGGAGAACTTCCGCAGCGTGATCGGCGCGCCCGACTTCTGGCCCACCCTGCGGGTCACCCTCTGGTACACGATCTTCGGCACGATCGGATCGATCCTGCTGGGCCTGTTCGCGGCGCAACTGCTGGACGCCGAGTTCCGCGGCAAGGGGATGCTGCGCGGCCTGTTCCTCTTCCCTTACGTCGCACCGGTCATCGCCGCCGCCTTCACCTGGGCGTTCCTGCTCGATCCGCTGTCGGGCAACGTCAACGCGGTCCTGCGCGAGTACGGCCTGGTCCAGGACGCCGTCAACTTCCTCAGCCGCCGCACGACCGAAGTCGGCTTCTTCGGCCTGACCCTGACGGTCCCGATGGCGCTCACGGTCGTCATCGCGTTCGAGGCCTGGCGCTACTTCCCGTTCGCCTTCCTGTTCATCCTGGCGCGCTTCCAGGCGATCCCGCGCGACATGTACGAAGCGGCCGACGTCGACGGGGCCAGCCCACTGCAGCGCTTCTGGCACATCACCCTGCCGCAGCTGGTCGGGATCCTCTCGACCCTGTTCCTGTTGCGCTTCATCTGGACGTTCAACAAGTTCGACGACATCTTCCTGCTGACCGGCGGCGCCGCCGGCACCAAGACGCTGACGGTCCAGGTCTACGACCAGGCGTTCGCGCTGGCCGACATCGGCGCAGGCGCGGCCGCGGCGGTGATCCTGTTCGTGATCCTCGCCCTGTTCATGCTGGCCTACTTCCGCTGGGCCCCGGAGGGGGAATGATGCCCGGTCTCGCCGGTTTCGCCGCCGCCACCGTCGTGGGTGGCTTCACCGCCGCGCTGTGGGTGCTGGTGTGGAGCCTGCTCACCACGCTCACCACCTCCGGCGTCGCGACCGCCCCGCTGGGCTGGGCGTTCCTGACCGGCCTGGCGCTGGGCGCCGCCGTCGCCGCCTTCCGGCGCGGCAAGGACACGCCCGCCCTGGCCGCCTGGAGCGCCGGGGCCGCCACCGGCCTCGCCTGGGCCGCGATCTCGGGCGGTCAGCCGCTGGGACAGGCGCACCCGTTCTGGGGCGCCCCCGCCGCCATCCTGGCCTTCACGATCATCGGGCAGACGATCCGCTACGGCCTGCGCGAGATCGACCTGGCCGGCATCGACCGTCACCGGCTCGAGACGCTGCTGCTGCGCGGCGTCCGCGCGGTCGGCTTCGTCTTCTTCCTCACGATCGTGATCCTGCCGTTCTGGTTCATGCTGGCCTCGTCGTTCAAGCCGCGTGCCGAGCTGCTGCGCGACCCGACCAACCTGGCGTTCGACCTCGCGCGCGGCGCGTCGGACCTGTTCGTCGGCTACCGCGAGGTGCTGTTCACCTTCGACTTCGCGCGCTTCATCCTCAACAGCACCTTCGTCTCGGTGGTGACCGTCGTGATCACCCTGGTGCTGTCGGTGCTGGGCGCCTACGCGGTGACGCGGCTGCGCTTCCCGGGACACGCCTGGCTGTCGCGCTCGATCCTGCTGATCTACATGTTCCCGGCGATCGTGATGGTGATCCCGCTGTACACGATCTTCAGCCAGCTGGGCCTGCGCGACACCCTGCCGGGCCTGCTGATCGTCTACCCCGCGACGACCATCCCGGTCGCCCTGTACATGCTGCGCAGCTACTTCCAGACGCTGCCGAAGGACCTCGAGGAGGCCGGCATGATCGACGGCGCGACCCGCTTCGGGGTGATCACCCGCATCACCCTGCCGCTGTCGCTGCCGGCGCTCGCGTCGGTCGGGCTGTACGTGTTCATGATCGCCTGGAACGAGTTCCTCTTCGCCTTCATGTTCCTCGATACGCCCGCGATCTTCACCCTCTCGCGCGGGATGGTGGGCCTCAACTCGCAGGAGGTGCCGCGCCAGTTCCTGATGGCCGGCGCGGTGATCGTGACGGTGCCGATCATGGTGCTGTTCTTCTGGTTCGAGAAGTACCTGGTCGGCGGCCTGACCTCGGGAGGCGTGAAGGGATGAGCGTCGAGGCCGATCCCGACCTGCCTCCGGACGACTTGGCCGCCGCGGCGCTCGCGCAGCTGCGCGCCAACGACTTGGGCGCATTCGTCAAGCCGGCCGAGCGGCAGTACCCGCACCAGTGGAACTGGGACGCGGCGCTGGTCGCGTTGGGCCTGGCCCCGTACGATCCCGAGCGGGCGCGCCACGAGGTGCGGGCGCTGCTGAAGGGCGCCTGGGCCGACGGCATGGTGCCGCACATCCTCTACCACCTGGGCGCCAGCGACTACCGTCCGGCGCCGGGGTTCTGGCGGACCGAGGGCTCGCACCCGCCTGGCCTGCCGACCTCCGGCCTGAGTCAGCCGCCGATCCTCGCCAGCTGCCTGGCGCGCATGCACGACGACGCCAGCGCCGAGGAGCGCCCCTCCTGGCGCGCCTTCCTGGACGAGACGTTCGAGGCCACGCTGGCCTGGCACCGCTGGTGGCACCGCGCGCGCGATCCGCGCCAGCGGGGCCTGGTCGCGATCGTGCACCCGTGGGAGTCGGGCACCGACGACGCGCCCCGCTTCGACGCGGCGCTGACGCGGGTCGTCCCCCGGCCGGTCGCCGACTTCCAGCGCGGCGACCGCACCCACGTCGCCGCGGCCGAGCGTCCGGGCGACGACGACTACGCCCGCTTCGTGCACCTGATCGACGTCTACCGGAGGCTGGCGTGGCGGCCGGAAGCGATCTTCGACGCCGCCCCGTTCCGGGTCCTCGACCCGTTCCTGAACGCGGTCCTGCAGCGCGCCGACGCCGACCTGACGCGGATCGCGCGGCTGCTGGGCCGCTCGACCGACGAGCTGGACGCCTGGCAGGACGCGACGCGGCATGCCTACGCGTCCCTCTGGAACGATGCGACCGGCAGCTTCGACGCCTGGGACGACCGGGCCGGCGTGCCGCTGGGATCGTCCGGCATCGCGTCGTTCGCGGCGCTGTGGGGCCGCCTGGCGAACCGGGCGCAGGTCGCCCGCCTGCGGGCCGCGTTGGACGACCCGTCCGCGTACGCACCTCCAGCGGGCGGGGCGCTGCTGGCCACCACGCGCGTCGACGATCCCGCCTTCGCGCCCAGGCGCTACTGGCGCGGCCCGGTGTGGATCGTGACCAACTGGATGGCCGCCGACGGCTTCGACGCCGCCGGTCATCCTGATGCGGCCATGCGGCTGCGTCGCGATGCCCTGCGGCTGGTGGCGAGGCACGGCTTCTGGGAGCACTACGATCCGCGCGACGGCGCGCCGGGCGGCGCGTCCGGCTTCTCCTGGAGCGCGGCGCTGACGCCTGTGCTGCAGCGCGAGTCGCGGGTGGTGAGCGCCTGATGCGCGCCCTGCACCTGGCGACGCGCCTGGCGGGCACCGACGGCGTGTCGCTCGAGGCGGCGAAGGTCGCGCGCGTGCTGGCCGAGCGGGGCTTCGAACCGGTCGACTGCGCCGGCGAGGTGGAGACCCCCGGCGCGATCCTCGTGCCCGAGATGCACTTCCGTGCGCCGGAGACGGTCGCGCTGGCGGTCCGCGCGTTCGCCTCGAACGAGCCCGATCCCGACCTGGACGTCGCCCTCGAGGAGGCCGCCGAGCGTCTCGGCGAGCGCCTCGCGCAGGTCGTGCGCGACGTCGCCCCCGACCTGCTGGTGATCCAGAACGCCTGGGCGATCCCGATGCAGCTACCGCTGGCGGGGGCGCTGGCGCGCGTCGTGGACGCGACCGGCCTGCCGACGCTGTCGCACGAGCACGACTACGCCTGGGAACGGTCCCGCTTCACCGTGCACCGGATCGGGCCGTACCTGCAGCGCTACTTCCCCTACGACGCGCCGAGGGTGCGCCACCTGGCGATCAATTCGCTCGCCGCCCGCGACCTGCGCGCACGGCGCGGCCTGGAGGCGACCGTCGTGCCCAACGTGATGGACTTCGGGGCCCCCATGCCCGACGCGGCGACGCGGGAACGGATCCGACGCCAGGTCCGCGCCCGCCTGGAGCTGAGCGACGAGCGACGGCTGATCCTGCAACCCACCCGGGTCGTCGATCGCAAGGGGATCGAGCTGGCCATCGAGCTGCTGGCCCGGCTGGACGATCCCAGGAACGTGCTGGTGATCAGCCACGAATCGGGCGACGAGGGCCACGCGACCCTGGCGCGCCTGCGGGCCCAGGCGGTCGCCAGCGGCGTCGACCTGCGCTACGCCGGCCCGCTGTTCTCGCCCGACCGTTCCGGCGGCCGCTTCGCGCTGGAGGACGCCTACCGCGCGGCCGACTTCGTCACCTACCCGAGCCTCTACGAGGGCTTCGGCAACGCCCTGATCGAGACGGTCCTGCACCGTCGCGCCGCCCTGGTCAACCGCTACCCCGTCTACGTCGCCGACATCGCGCCCGCCGGCCTGCGCTTCGTCGAGATCGACGGGGCCGTCGACGACGCCGCGGTCCAGCGGGTCGCGGCGCTGCTGGACGACCCCGCCGCGCGCGCCGAGCTGGCCGAGCACAACCACGCCATCGGCGCCCGCACCTTCGGGATGCCCGCGCTTCACGAGGCGCTGGAGGGGCCGCTGGCGTCGCTGGGAGGCGCGCTCGCATGAGCGACCGTGGACCCTGGCGCGACGCGCTCCGGCACGAGGCGAGGTTCGTCTACGGCGAGGCGGGCGACGCCGTGGCGGACGAGGTGATCCGCCGCGCGGACCGGTTCCGATCCGCCCACCCGCGTGCCGCCGTCCCCCCCGGGGCGCGCATGAGCGAGCGCGACGCGATCCTCATCAGCTACGCCGACAGCATCCGCCGCGAGGGCGAAGCGCCGCTGCGCACCCTGCGACGCTGGCTGGAGGGGCCGCTGGCCGGAACGGTGTCGACCGTCCACGTCCTGCCGTTCTACCCGTGGTCGTCGGACGATGGCTTCGCCGTTCGCGACTACCGCGCCGTCGCTGCCGAGTACGGCGACTGGAAGGACGTGACCGCGATCGCGGCCAGCCACCGACTGATGGTGGACGCGGTGGTCAACCACGCCTCGGCCCAGGGAACCTGGTTCGCCGGCTTCCTGCGGGACGAGGCGCCCCAGCGCGACTGGTTCCGGACCGAGGTGGAGGACGCCGACGTGCGGGGCATCGTGCGGCCGCGCACCACGCCGCTGCTCACGCCGTTCGACACCGCGGCGGGTCGTCGCTGGGCCTGGACCACCTTCGGCCCCGACCAGGTGGACCTGGACTACCGCCAGCCCGGCCTGCTGCTCGAGATCGTGGACGTGCTCCTCTCCTACGTCGCCCACGGCGCCGAGGTGCTGCGCATGGACGCCGTCACCTACCTTTGGAAGGAGCTGGGCACGCCCAGCGTCCACCACCCCAAGACGCACGCGCTGCTGCGGCTGATGCGGGCGGTGCTGGAGGTCGCGGCGCCGTGGGTGGTGCTGCTGACGGAGACGAACGTGCCGCACGCCGAGAACGTCGCCTACTTCGGCCAAGGCGACGACGAGGCCCAGATGGTCTACAACTTCGCGCTGCCACCGCTGCTGCTGCACACGATCGCGTCCGGCGACGCGTCGGCGCTGCGCGACTGGGCCGGAACGCTGCGGACACCGAGTCCCTCGACCTGGTTCCTCAACTTCCTGGCCAGCCACGACGGCATCGGGGTCCGCCCGGTCGAAGCGCTGCTGCCCCGCGCGGCGGTCGACGCGCTGGTGCAGCGCACGCTGGCGCAGGGCGGCGCGGTGGGCCGCAAGCGCGACGCGGACGGCGGCGAGAGCCCGTACGAGCTGAACGTCAACTACTTCGACGCCCTGCGCAGCCCCGGGGTCGAGGAGTCGCTGCCTCGTCAGGTCGCCCGCTTCGCCGCGGCGCACGCGGTCGCGATGGCGTTGCCCGGCGTGCCCGCCCTGTACGTCCACAGCCTGCTGGGCTCGGTCGGATCGCCCGAGCTGGCCGCCGAACGCGGCATCCCCCGCGCCATCAACCGCGCCAAGCTGGACGACGCGACGCTTCGCCGGGAGCTCGCGGACGAGGACGGCCGCCGCGCGCGCGTCCTGGCCGCTCTACGACGCCTGGCCAGCGTGCGCCGGACGCAGGCCGCTTTCCACCCCGCGGCCAGCAGCGAGATCCTGGACGCGTCCCGCGGCGTCTTCGCGCTGCGGCGGGGTGACGACGCCCAGCGGATCGTCGCCGTGCACGAGCTGGCGGGCGAGACGGCCGAGGTCCGACTCGCGACCGGCGGGATGGACCTCTTGAGCGGACGGCCGGTCGAGGCCGGCACGGTGCGACTGGAGCCGTACCAGGTGCTGTGGGTGCGCGAGGACGCGGCCTGACGACCGCGTGTACCGCACGCACGGTGCAACGCGGATCGGCGGGCGCGCCGCATGGTCGTCTGGAGCATGAGCGACCACCGCATCGGCACGCGCGCCGTGCACGCCGGGGCCGGCCTGGATCCCGTCAGCGGCGCGCACGCGACGCCCATCGTGCAGACCTCGACCTTCGGCTACCGCTCGTTCGAGCGGGGCGAGCGGCTCTTCGCCGGGGACGAGCCCGGCTACCTCTACAGCCGCGTCGGCAACCCGACCGTCACCGCCTTCGAACGCTCCCTGGCCGACCTGGAGGGCGCGGAGGCGGGTCTGGCCTTCGCGAGCGGCATGGCGGCCATCTCGGCCCTGTGCATGACGGTGCTGAAGCCGGGGGACGAGGTCGCCTACCTGGGTCCGCTCTACGGTGGCAGCGAGGGGCTGTTCTTCGACGTGCTGCGGCGCTTCGGCGTCACCGTCCGCGGCGTGTCGGACGCGGACCTGCGGGCGGGCCTCTCGCCCGAGACGGCGATGGTCTACCTGGAGACCCCGACCAACCCGACCCTGGCGCTCCATGACCTGCGCGCGGCGGCGGACGCGGCCCACGCGGTGGGCGCGCTGTGCGTCGCGGACAACACCTTCTCGACCCCGATCCTGACGCGGCCGATGGAGTTCGGCGTAGACGTGGTGGTGCACTCGGCCACGAAGTACCTGGGCGGGCATGGCGACGCGCTGGGCGGCGTGCTGGCCGGCCCGGCCGACCTGTTGGGCGAGATCCGCATGGAGGGCCTTCGCCACCTCGGAGGCGCGCTGGGTCCGCTGGAGGCGTTCCTGTTCCTACGCGGCCTGAAGACGCTGCCGATCCGGATGGAGCGGCACTGCGCCAACGCCCGCGCCGTGGCCGAGGCGCTCCGCGATCACCCGTCGGTCAGCGCGGTGCACTGGCCCGGCTTCCCCGACCACCCCGGCCACGACCTGGCCCGCCGCCAGATGAGCGACTTCGGCGGGATGGTGTCGCTGGAGCTGGCGGGCGGCAAGCCGGCCGCCGGCCGCTTCCTCGACCACCTGAGCCTGTTCACGCAGGCGGTCTCGCTGGGCGACGTCGAGTCCCTGGCCACCCACCCCGCCTCGACCACCCACCAGCTGGTCCCGCCCGAGGTGCGCGAAGCGGAGGGCGTGACCGACGGCCTGGTGCGCCTCTCGGTCGGGATCGAGGATCCGCGCGACCTGGTGGAGGACGTACGGGCGGCGCTGGAAGGCTGAAGACGCGTTCATCGGGCGCCCACGGAACAACCGGCGCATCGTGCTAGCGTCCGTGCATGACGCCGACCTCGTCGCACCGGTCCTCGCTGTGGCGTGCCGCGTCGCTTGTCACCGCCGCCACGCTCCTCCTGCTGCTGACCGCCTGCGGCGAGCTGCTCGAGCAGCTGACCCCCGACACGACGCCGCCGACGCTGAGCTACAGCGGCGTCGCGAACGGACAGGTCGTCGCGGTCGAGGCGATCCAGCTGACCGCGTACGCCGACGACGACCGTGGCGTGGCCCGCGTCGACTGGCGAACGAACCACGCTGCGGCGGGCACGTGCCTGCTGCGTTCCGGCACGCGCTACGACTGCGGGCCGATCCCCTTGGAGCCGAACGTGACGACGTTCGTGACCGTGACGGCCGTCGACGACGCTGGCAACGCGGCCTCGACGACCGTGTCGGTCTGGTACGTGCCTCCCGATACCGGGGGAGCGTTCGACATCGAGCTCCGCTTCCTGGAGAGCGGCTACACGGCCGCACAGGTGGCGGCGTTCGAGGCGGCCGTCGCCCGCTGGGAGACCATCATCGTCGGAGACGTCGAGGACGTGGTCGTGAACCAGCCCGCCGGCACCGTGTGTTTCGCCGGGGAGCCGGCGCTCGACGAGGTGGTCGACGACCTGGTGATCTTCGTCGGCGTCATGGCGAGCGACGGTCCCGGCGGCATCCTCGGGGGCGCCTTCCCGTGCTGGTTCCGCAACGCGGGTGACGACGCGCCGACGACGGTCGTCGGCTACATGGAGTTCGATCCGGCCGACCTCGACGACCTCGCGTCGACGGGCAACCTCGTCGAGACGATCGTGCACGAGATGGGTCACGTGCTCGGGATCGGCGTCTACTGGGACTTCCCGCCCTACCGCGAACTCCTCGACTACGACATCGCCGTCGGGACGGAGTGCTCGACCGCGACGAGCTTCTCCGTCTCCCCTACCTACACCGGCGCCGAAGCCCTCGCCGCCTGGAGCCTGCTGGGCGGGAGCGGAGGCCTGCCGGTCGAGGACGAGGGCGGTCGTGGGACGCAGTGCGCCCACTGGAACGAGGAGGACCTCGGCACCGAGTTGATGACGGGCTACTTGAACATCGGGGTAGCCAACCCCCTGAGCGAGGTGACCCTCCGATCGTTGCGAGACCTTTCGTACGAGGTCGACCTCGGCCAGGCCGAACCGTACGTCCTTCCGCCGGATGGGGCGCTGGGGACGCAGAACGTCCTGGACCTCGCCCACCGCGAGATCCTCCGCCCGCCGCTCGCGGGCGTGGACCCGGCCACCGGCATCGTCACGCCGCTGGGCGACTGACGCCCGAGGTTCCGGCCGAGTCCACGGGACCTGCCTGGGGCGAGGTGCGACGGGGCGCCCTACCCCGCCACCACCCCGTTCTCCGTCCCGTGCCCGTTGGGCACGAAGCCGTCGGCGTCGCCGTCGTTCCAGTAGTCGACGTCGCCGTCGCGTCGGACGCGGTAGCGGAACTGCATGGCGGCCCCTGGATCGAGCGCCTGGACCAGCTTCCAGCGGCCGTTCTTGAGACGGCGGACGGCGACCGGCTGCCAATCGGTCCGGTCGGAGAAAGATTCGATGGCGTCGACGTCGACGTCGGCGGGGTGTTCGAAGGTGACCTTGGTGACCTTGCGGGTCTTCACGTACTGCTTCTCGATCATGGTCGGTTCGTCCCTCCCGAGGAACGGTACGCGCACGGGGCGCCGCACGCCCGGCGTACCGCCGGGACGGGCCGAGCATCGTCCACGCTCCAGGCCGGGTCGAGCGCAGGTCGCGGTTCCCGTGACCCGTCCGGTGGTAGGTCTAGCGGCATGCATGCCCACCACGTCGCCGCCGTCGCCGTCCTGGTCCTCCGGGAGGGGCGCGTCCTGTCCCTCCGTCGCGCGCCCCACAAGGACGCCGCGCCCGGCGTCTGGGAGGCGCTCTCCGGCCGGCTGGAGCCGGGCGAGGATCCCTGGTCGGCCGCCGTCCGCGAGGCGCGCGAGGAGACCGGCCTGGAGGTCGCGGTCGAGCGCCGCCCCTGGACCGCCTACGCCGCCGACCGCGCCGGCGAGCCCATGCTGGTCGTCGTCTACCGCGGCGTGCCGGTCGCGGGCACCCTGACGCTCAGCGAGGAGCACGACGACGCCGCCTGGCTGGACGCGGACGGCTTCGCGTCCCATAGCCCGTTGGCCGCGCTGGCCGAGTCGGTGCGCAGCGCGCTGGACGCGCCGCCCCCGCGCGCCGACGCGACCGACACGCCCCCTCCTCCCTAGGACGGAGGACGGGCCGAGCCCCGAGCGCGTAGGCTTCGCAGCATGATCGTGACCACCACCTCCACCCTGCAGGACCGCCAGGTCGCCGAGTACCTGGGCCTCGTCTCGGGCGAGGCCATCCTGGGCGCCAACGTCTTCCGCGACCTGTTCGCCGGCATCCGCGACATCGTCGGAGGCCGCAGCGGCAGCTACGAGCGCTCGCTGCGCGAGGCGAAGGACCTCGCCCTGCGGGAGTTGGAGGAGGCCGCCCGGCGCTTGGGCGCCGACGCCGTGATCGGCGTGGACCTGGACTACGAGAGCATCCAGGTCGGGTCGGGCGGCAGCATGCTGATGGTGTCCGCATCGGGCACCGCGATCAGGCTGGGGCCCGGCTGACGCCCTCGCGTCGCCGGTAGCGGCCGGTGCGGACGGCCCACAGGTCCAGCGCCACCGTCGCGAACGGCACGAACGAGGCGACGACGCCGTAGGTCCAGCCCTTGGCCCGCCAGCGCCGCGTGATCGCCACGCTGGCGCCGAGGACGCCGTAGGCCAGCACCAGGCCCCCGTGGACGCTGCCGAAGAGGAACACCAGCCGGTCGCCCAGCGACGCGTAGGTCGTGAACACGTACTCGAGCGCCATGCCGGTCAGCAGGCCGGCCCAGCTGACCGCCTCGAGGTGCGCGACCAGGCGGAAGGCGGGGATCAGGCGCGAGGGGCGGGGGCTCTGGCTCATGCGGGGAGTGTACCGACGGGGTCCCGCGTCGGTCCGGGCGCGGGACCGGAATCGCGCCGCCCTTTGACAGCGGCGACGGGCGCGGGCTAGGCTCCGTCGCATGTCCGCGCTCCCCCTCGCGACCACGCCCGCGTCGCTCCCGGCCCGCCGGGACGACAATCCGCTGGGACGTCGCCTCGGGGCCTAGCTCGCCGTCGACGCACCAGGTCGACCCCCGGGGCTTCCGCTCCGGGGGTCGTTCTCATGGGGACACGGACAGGAAGGCAGGTCGGCCATGCTGGAGGACGGAACCGAACGAACGTTGACGCGCCAACTGCCCTCGCAGGAGGGCCGGCGCGTGCGGCTGCGCGGCTGGGTCCACGCCCGGCGCGATCTGGGCGGGGTGCAGTTCCTGATCCTGCGCGACCGCAGCGGCGCGGCCCAGTGCGTGTTCCACGGCGTCGACGTGCCGCTGCAGGAGAGCTGCGTCGAGGTCGAGGGGACGGTCGCCGCCTCGCCCAAGGCGCCCGGCGGCTTCGAGGTCCAAGCGGACGCGCTGCGGATCCTCAGCCTGGCGTCGGCGCCGACGCCGGTCGAGATCCCGAAGGAGACCTGGCACGCCAACCCGGAGACGCTGCTGGCCTACCGCCACGTCACCGTCCGGGGGCTGGAGGCGCGCGCCATGCTGGCCGTCCAGGCCGAACTGGTCGCCGCCTTCCGGTCGTTCCTGGACGCCGAGGCGTTCACCGAGATCTTCACGCCCAAGCTGGTCGCGGCGGGGGCCGAGGGCGGCGCCGACCTGTTCGAGGTCGACTACTACGGCAAGCGCGCCTACCTGGCGCAGTCGCCGCAGCTCTACAAGCAGATCATGGTCGCGGTGCACGAGCGCGTCTACGAGACCGCGCCGGTCTGGCGGGCCGAGGCCTCGCACACCACCCGCCACCTGGCGGAGTACCTGAGCCTGGACGTCGAGCTGGGGTTCATCCACGACGAGCGCGACGTGATGGACCTGCAGGAGCGGCTGCTGCGCTCGATGATGGAGCGGGTGGTCGAGCGCCGCGCGAGCGAGCTGGCCGAGCTGGGCGCCACGCCGCCCGCGGTGGCCGAGCCGTTCCCCCGCATCGAGCTGCTGGAGGCGCGCCGCCTGGTCGAGGAGCGCTACGGCCACGCGCCCGGCGGGAAGGACCTGGATCCGGAGGGCGAACGCCTGATCGGCCGCTGGGCCAAGGAGGAGCACGGCAGCGACTTCGTCTTCGTGACCCGCTACCCGGAGGCGGCGCGGCCGTTCTACACCTACCCCACCGGCGACGGCCTGACCCGCGGCCTGGACCTGATCTTCCGCGGGGTCGAGATCACCTCGGGCGGCCAGCGCGTGCACGAGCACGCCGTGCTGATCGAGGAGCTCGAGAAGCGCGCCATGGACCCGCGCCGCTTCGAGGGCTACCTGGAGGTGTTCAAGCACGGCATGCCGCCGCACGGCGGCTTCGCGATCGGTGCCGAGCGCCTGACGGCCCTGCTGCTGGGCATCCCGAACGTCCGCTTCGCGCGGGCGTTCCCGCGGGACGGGAGTCGGCTGCAGCCCTGAGCGGTTCGACGCGACACCCGTCGCGGCGCGCTGCCGCGCCGTGCCGTACCATGACGATGGTCCTGCACCCGAGCCCCACACCGTACGAGGAGGCACCATGAAGCGAACCGTCCCGACCCTCGCCGCCGCCCTGCTCTTGTTCCTTGCCGCCTGCGCCCCCACCGCGACCGGGGATGGCGCGATCGCCGCCCTCGACGCGCCGTGCGCCAGCGACGTCCCACCCGTGGTCGCCGTCGTCGAGTTCGAGAACACCACCGGCCGCTTCGGCACCACCGTCACCGGCGTCGAGGAGGCCGCGACCGCGCGCATCATCACGCTGCTCAAGGAGAGCGGCTGCTACGAGGTGATCGAGCGCAGCGAGCTCCAGAACGTGATGATGCAGCAGGGCTTGGAGTCGATGGAGCCCGAGGCGCTGGCCGCCGCGGCGGGCGCCGGCTACGTGATCACCGGCACCGTCACCCGCGCGACCATCGCCGAGCCGGGCGTGGCGCTCTTCGGCCTGACCATCGGCGAGACCCGCGCCGACGTCGAAGTGGACGTGCGCGCCACCGACATCATCACCGGCCGCATCGTCGTGTCCGAGACCGGCCGCGGCACCGCCTCGAGCCCCAACGTCGCCTTCGACCGCATCCCGGCGGGCGACATCGCCTTCGACGATCCGACGGTCGGCCCGATCCTGGCCGAGGCGTCGAACGCCGCGGTCCGGGAGGTCGTCGGCTTCATCCGCGCGGAGTTCTGACCCGCCGCTACGTCCGACCGACCCGGACGATCGAAGGCCGGAGCTCGCGCTCCGGCCTTCGCCGTGGTCGAGCGCAGCCGCGAACGCTAGCGGCCGGCGCCCCCGACCTCGACCGTCACGGAATCGTCGCCGCGAATGCGGACGTCGCGGACCAGGGTCGGAGGCGCGCCGGGCACCCGGACGGTGTACACGCCGACCGGAAGCTCCACGGAGCCGGAGCCGACCCGGCCGGTGGCGACGACGGACCCGTCCGGCGCCAGCACCTCGAAGGTCGGGTAGAGGGCCGCTTCCACCTCGGCGCGCAGGGCAGCGGTGTCCTCGGCGGACGCGAAGGCGCCGCCGGCCCGCTGCGCCAGGGCCTCGAAGCCGGCGCGGACCTCCTCGGACTCCACGCCCAGGGTGACGATCGACAGGTTCACGTCGATGCCGGCTGCCCGTAGCTCGTCGACGGCGGCCGCGGGATCGCCGCCGCACGACTCCTCGCCGTCGGTGATGAGGACGACCGCGCCGCCCTCGCCTCCCTCCAGGTCGGAGGCGACCTGCCGCAGGGCGTCGGCGATCGGCGTCTGGGAGAGCAGCTTGGGCTGGATCGCGTCGATCGCGGCGTAGGCCGCCTCGCGGTCCAACGGACCCAGCGGCACCTCGAGCCGCGACTCGCACGATTGCGGCGTGAGGTGCCCGAAGGCGCGAAGGGCGAACGGCGTGCCCTCCGGCAGCACCTCGCCGACGAGCGTGTCGAGGACCTGCTTGGCGGCGTCGATGCGCGAGGTGCCGTCGGGCAGCAGCGAACCCATCGAGCCGCTGGCGTCGAAGATGACCTGGACGCCGGGCAGGGCCGCGCCCTCGCCCCGCTCGACGCTCAGCGCGCCGGGGCCGGGGGGCTCGGCGTAGGCGACGGCGACCTGGACCTCGTACGGCTTGGGACGCCGCAGGTGGCAGGACGCCCGGCGGTAGCCCGCTTCGAAGTCGCCGGTGTTCCGCGCGTAGTCGTAGACGCCGCGGTTGGCGGCGGCGTAGGCCTGCATGCGGTCCTGGGTCACGCCCGATCCGCCCTGGACACCTCGAAGGTGAAGACGCGGGGACGGACCTCGTCGATGGCGTTCCACAGGTCGGCGGTGAGACCGTAGGAGCCCGACTCGTGGTCGGTGATGAGCAGGATGGCGCGCGTCCCCTCGCGCTGGCCCAGGGCCTCGACGGCGCTCACCATGGCGAGTTCCGCTTCGCTGGAATCGACGGTGTCGGGGTCGAATGCGGCGCGGTGGCGCTCGACGTAGGCGGGGTCGCCGCTCCACCAGGGCAGCAGCCAGATCGGAAGGGGGTCCGCGAAGGAGAGCAGTTGCGCGGCCTCCCGATCGGGGTCCAGGTCACGTGCGAAGGCTGCGACCGACGCGTTCGTGATCGGTAGGAACGGGCCCATGCTGCCGCTGGAGTCCCAGGCGAACACGACGCTGCGCTTGGGTTCGTCGAGGTGCAGGTAGTAGCTGCCCGGTTCGACGAAGGCGGTCAGTCGCACGCCGTCCTCGGTCTCGGCGACGTCGTGCAGGATCGGCTCGCCGTCTGCGTCGGTCAGCTCGTGTCGGACGACGCCGGGCTCGATGGCCAGACGGACGTCGATGCGGTTGGCGCCCTCGGGCACGTCGATGCGCCACCAGTCCTCGTCCTCTGCGACGAGGACCGTGCCGCGGACGACGTCGCCGTCGGCCAGCGGGCGGGCGCCGTCGCGCACGTCGTCGCTGCCGTCGTCGTCCAAACGGACGACGGCCGGGCCGACCGCGTCGGCGCGGAGGGCCTCGTACGGTCCGTAGGGGCGGTTGTGTCCCCAGGCGCCCAGCGCGCTCCGGTAGCCGTCGGTCGCGGGGGCTTCGTAGACGTGCACTGCAGCGGGCCCGTACACGGTTCCGGTCTCACGGTCGTGCCCGCTGGCGCGGACGCGCACGTAGCGAGCCCAGACCGGTGCGTCCAACGACAACTCGGTGCGTGCCTCGGGAGCCGGGTCGACGTCCCAGACGCCCACCTCGGTCCACGGCCCGACCGGACCCTCCAGGCTGACGTCGACGCGCACGCGGCGCAGGCCGGTGGCGTCGTCGGCACGATCGGAGCCGACCCAGGCGAAGCGGTCGACCTGCGCGGCGCGCCCGTGGTGGAACCCCAGCACGTAGCTCACCTCGTCGTGGGCGCGCCCGTCGAAGGTGGCGCGCCGATCGCCGTCGGGGAGCACGGCGTTCGCCCCGACCAGCGGGTCGGACCAGACCAGGACGCCCCCGAAGCGAGCGGCGGCCAGGTCGATCGGCGCGTCCGGCCGCCAGTCGGGCGACAGCAGCTTCCACTCGCCGACCCAGACGTCATGGCGTGCACGCCCGTCCTGATCGTCCAGCACGACCAGCCGTGCGTAGCGGGCCTCGACCGGCCGATCGAAGACGAACGCTTGCTCGACCCGGGCGGCGTCCAGCCGATCCTCGAGGACCGGTTCCCAGGTCTCGCCATCCAGCGAGGTCTCGATCCGGAACGACGCGAGCTGCCGCGCGAGGTCGCGCGACTGCGGGTGGAGCAGCGTGCCGGACAGGGTGATGGCGTCGTCGCCGGGCAGGTCCAGTTCGAACGCCTGATCGGCTCGGCGCGTGGCGCCGCGGCCCGGGGAGGTCCATCCGTCGTTGAGGTAGACGTCGTTGCCCGCCGCCTCGCCGACGATCGTCGCGCCGAACGGGGCCCAGGCGACGTTGAGGTGTCCGGCCAGGGACGCGGGGACGCGGGGGCGATGCACCTCGCCCACGGGCGTGGCTTCGCAGATCGGTGCCAGGTCGAGCGTCGTGGTGGACAGCCCATCGCCGCTCCGCGCGGCGAGCGTGACCTGCAACGGCTGGTCGTCGCGCAGGTCGTCGGGCAGCACGATCTCGAACGGCACGGTCGTGGCGGCCCCCGCTTCGACACGGACGCCGTCGGGGAGCTCGACCTCGATCGGCTGACGGCTTGCATGCGCCTCGAGCAGGACCTCCTGGCCGTCCGCCGCGGCGCCGGCGATCGTCAGCTCGCCGCGCACCGTCTGGTAGGCGCCCCAGTAGGCCGCGACCTCGCCGGTCTCGAGCGTGGCCTCCAGCTCCGGGCCCGACCCTCCGGCGACGGCGCGGAGGTCGGTCGCGTCCGGCTCGCGATCGAACGCCAGCTGCAGGTCGTAGGCACCCCGACCGCGTAGGCGCAGCCACGCTTGGCCGCCCTCTGCGAGCGTGGCGCGCAGGAGCGCGTCCTCGGCGCCCCGGTCGACGTCGACGTCGCCGATCAGCGATGCGGTCGCCTCGCCCGGGTCGCCGCGCACCTCGACGACGGTGGGCGCGTCGAACACCGGAAGCCGGTAGACGTCGTCATCGCCCATCGTGCCGGACGTGCCGACCACGCGCAGGTCGGCCGGCAGCGTCGCGGCGAGGCGCTGGTCGTGGTTCGGTTCCGCGTCGACGGGCAGGGCGATCGGGTCGAGCAGCGTGGCGCGAAGCTGGTACCAACCGTCGCTCGCACCGTCGAACCAGACGGTCACGTCGTAGTCGCCCGCCAGGAACCAGCCCTCGTAGGTCGACGTCGTCCCCGGCCCGGTCCCGACGGCGCGGCCGCCGGCGACGTCGACCACGAGGCCCGCATCGGCGGGGGGCACGCCCTCGATCCGCAGGTAGCCGTCGTGCTCCAACGTGAAGCGGTAGACGTCGCGGTCGCCGTCGAACAGCGTGCCGACGCGGGTGGTCCCGAACGGCAGCAGCATCGAACGCTCGCTGCCGTCGTTCGGTTCGGTCTCGACCCAGCCGGGCGGCGGGGGTGGCCCCGGATCGGCCAAGGCGGCCTCCTCGCTCTCGGCCTCCTGGCCACCGTCGCCGGGCGGCGCGAGCGGCGCCTCGGCGGCCTGCGGCTCGGACGGGGCGGGTGGCTCGGGCGCGTCGCCCGTCCGCAAGGCGCGGACGGCCCACTGCCCTTCGCCTTCGCCGGACACCTCGACGTACGCCGGGCCGACGGCCAGGACGACGTTGTCCAACCGAAGACGTCCCTCCCCGGTCGTGCGGGCCAGGCGCCGTCCACCGCCGTCGTAGACGACGATCTCGCCGACGCCGTCGCCGATCGCCTGGACCCGCCACAGTCCGGCCTCCGCGACCTCGAACGTCATCACGTCGCTGTCCTGGGGGCCGAGCACCCCGCGGAGCGTGGCGTCGTCGGCCATCGGCGAGGCGGCGCGTCGGACGTCGTTGGGCTCGACCTCGAACCCGTCGCGTGGCGCCGTGCCCGGCTCCAGGGCGACCTCGTAGCCGATCCCGCCGCGTCCCTCGACGACCAGGTACGACGTCCCGGCGCCCAGGACCAGGCCCTCGACCCTGCCGCTGCTGCCGCGACGCTCCAGGAGCTCGTCGCCGTCCGCGTCGAGCAGCGCCACGACCACGTTGTCGTCGGCCTCCAGCGTCAGGTCGAACGCTTCCTCGGCGCGCTCGTCGGGCACGTTCACGACGATCCAGTCGGTGCCCTCGGCGACCCCTTCGAACGGCTCACCCAGGGTCATCGGGTTGGCGTCGCCGATGCGGTCGTTCGGCTCGACCTCGGCACCGTCGGCCGGGCGGCCCTGCGGGAAGGCCCGCACGGTGCTCACGCCGGCCTCGCCGTCGATGCGCAGCGTGTAGGTGCCCGGAGCGAGGCCCAGGAACCCCATGGCCGTCGCGCCGCCGGGGCCGATGTCGCCGGCGGCCACGCGTCCGTCGGGGCCGATCAGCTCGACCCGGGCGGCGCCGTCCACCGAGGTGCGGCCCTCCACCCCCCAGAGACGCTCGGCGTCGGCCTCGGTCACGGTCCAGGCGATCTCGCGCGGGGCGTCGTTCTCCAGCGGCCCGTAGCCTGCGAAGGCGCCCTCGGCCTCGGCCAGGCGTTCGTAGGGCGTGTAGTCGCGATCGAGGGTCCGGTCGCCGCGCTCGAACAGCACGACGTAGCGTCCCTCGCCGCCGCTCTTCGACAGGCCCAGATGGAGCGGCCCGGGCGGCAGCAGGATCGGTTCCGACGTGACCAGACGCCCGTCGGTCGTCCCGAAGTCCCACAACCGGTCGGCGGCGGTGACGCCGACCCCGTCGTCGGCGAAGGTGGCGTGGACCAGGTCCAGCTTGGTCAGCTGGCCGGGGATCCCTTCGATCGACACCGTCCAGGGAACCGCGGCGTCCTCTGCCGTGACGTCCCAGACGAACGCGTCCTGCGCGTCGTCCAGGGATCCGACCAGGCAGTCCGCATCGCCCAACGGGGTGGCGAGGTGGAGTTCGTCGTTGGGCTCGATCTCCTCCGCACAGCTGCGCGCCAGCGCCGAGCCGTGCAGCAGCGCGAACGCCAGAGCGAGCGCCGGGACGATCGCGGCGCGGGTCAAGCGACGGAACGACACGCGCACCCCCCTTACTCGAGCGGGTCTTCCGGCAGGCGTTCGACGACGACGTCGCCGACGATCCGGACGGTGTCGTCGGGATCGGGGCCGGCCGCGAACGATTCGACGTAGACGAGGGTCGCCTCGAACGATCCCTCGACCCGGTAGGCGCCGTCCCCGACCGGCTCGAAGACGTCGATCACGACGGTCGCCGTACCGCCCTCCTCGTCGCTGGCGTACAGGTCGCCGGAGATCGATCCGCCCGACAGGTACAGCACCGAGGCGGAGAAGTCGTCGAAGGTGCACGGGCACCCCTCGGGTAGGCCGCCCGTCAGGCTCAGCGAGATCGCCAGGGTGCGGTCGACCATGAAGCGGGGTTCCAGGAAGCCCTGCAGGGTGACGTCGTAGATCGTCATCATCACGTTGGACCAGGTCGACAGGGGCGCCGGCCCCTCGTCGGTCGCGATCTCGATCTGGTACCAGCTCATGGGTTCGCCGTCGAGGGTGGCGTCGATGGTGCCGATCACGGTCGCGTCCTGCGCGGACGCGGACCCGGCGAGCAGGGCGAAGAGGACGAACAGCGTGCCGAGGGCACGGGCGAGACGGGTAGGCATGGCGACCTCCGGAGCAGCGTGGGCGGCGGAGCGGCGTGGGATCGGCGGCGGCGTCACAGCCCGAACCACGCGAAGACCAACGCCTCCTCGATGCGATCGAGGTGGGGGGCGACGCGCTCGACGTTGATCGGCGGTGGCGGGCCGGTGGCGCCGTCGGCGGACGGGAGCGACCGGTCGTCGGCCGCGGCGGTCGCGAGCGCGGTCAGGTCGTAGCCCGCCAGCGAATGCCCGGCCGCCCAGAGCACCTGGTCACGGACCCAGCGGTACTCCTCCAGCGAGAAGCCGGCCTCGTTGAGCGCTTGGACCTGAACGCGCGCGGCGTCGAGGACCAGACCGGCCGCGTCCCGCACCAGCGCGACCACTTCCTGCGGCGAGGGATCGCCCTGGGGCCGGTCGAGCTCCTGCGCGCGAGCGCGCAGCTGCTCGGCCGTATCGGCCAGCGAGGCACGCATCGTCGTCTGTACGGCCAGCCAGCGATCGATCTGCTGGTCGCTCAGCACGCCGTCCTGCGGCGGCTGGAAGGGGCGTTGGTTCTCGACCCCTTGGTAGGTCGTCTCGATCCGTTCCAGGTCACGGAGCGACGCGGCGGCCGCGGCGATCGGTCGACCCAGGAACCACCAGGCGGCCCCGCCACCCAGCAGCAGCACGACCAGTGCCACGCTGCCGCAGCCGATCGCCAGCTTGCGCATCCCTGCTCAGCTCCGCGACGCGTCGTCGGCGTCGGGGTCGTCCTCGGCGGCCGTGCGGTCGGCCTCGGGGGTGGCCTCGTCGGTCGGGGGTTCGTCGCTCGCGGGCTCGTCGCCCGATGCGCCACCCTCGCCGGGCGGATCGGCTTCGGTCACCGGTTCGTCGCCGCGCGCGACCTCCTCGGCCGCGGCCACGCCGGTCACGGCCGCCGCGCCCGCGGCCAGCGCCGCGTCCTGGGCGTCGGTCGGCGCGGGGGCGCTCGTCCCCGCGGCGCTCGACGCGTCACCGGACCCTCCCGCGCTCGCGGGCGTCGCGACGGCCTCCTTGGCCTTGCGGCCGAGCTCCTTGAACTTGTCGCTCATCCCCTCGAGGCGCGCGACCCACTCCGGATCGGGCGTCATGTCGTGGGTGGTGCGGTGGTAGGCCAGCAGCGTCGCGGCCAACGACCAGGCGTCGGCGACGGCAAGTTTGACCATCCAGGCGCCGATCACGACCAGGACCGCGAGGAACGGGCCCGCGGCGGGGAGGACGGCACCGATCGCCAGCGCCGGCAGCGCCAGGATCACCAGGAGCAGGGCGAACTCGACGTAGGAGATCAGGCTCAGCACGACGGCGTTGGCCACGATCGGCTTCCACGCCTGGGCGTACAGCACGACGCCCTCGTGGGCGACGGCCCAGACGTTCTGCTCGCGCCGGGCGTAGGCGCGCGACAGGATCGACTCGTCGACGTAGGTCGAGGAGGCGAGGGCAACGCGCTCCAGCAGCTTGCCGAGCGAGTCGATGCCGGGGATCGGCAGGATGCTCGCGACCCGCACCACGGTGCGGATGATGCGCTTGACGATCCCGTCGACCAGGACGTCGACGGCGAACATCACGCTGGTGTCCTTGAACCGTTCGGTCACGGCGGCGCGCCCGTAGGCGACCTGGCCACCGTCCGGCCCCTTGCCGTGCACGATGACCTCGGTCATGACGGCGGTGTGCGCGGCCTTGAGCAGGTAGAAGTAGTAGCGCGTCACCCAGCGCACGATCCCGAAGCCGCCACCGATGGCGATCAGGAACAGGATCACGCCCAGCGGGGCCCAGAGCTGCCCCAGCAGCCAGGCGATGCCACCGACGACGCCGAAGTAGACGGCGAGGCCGAGGCCCAGCAGCGCATAGCTGCCCAGACGGATCCAGATGAACGGCAGGGTCTTGGCCAAGAGGCCCAGGGCTTCGCCTAGGTAGAGCTTGGGCATGGGACGATCCTCTCCTTCGGACGACGAGGGCGGGCGACCTGCCTTCCGGCGCCGGTCCGACCGCCCGGTTCTCCGCGGACTTCGCTTGCGAGGCTACATCGGTCGCGGCCCGCACGCTGCGACGGCTGCCCGCCGGCGGCGAGGATCGGTCGTCAGGAGGCGGGCGCGAAGAGCGGGGTGACCCGCTCGTGGCGCGGCACGCGGTGGCAGGAGCGGCAGCGCGGCTCGTAGCTCTCGGTCGCGCCGACGAGGATGACCGGATCGTCGTAGTGCGCGGGATGCCCGCCGATCAGGCGCTGGGTGCGCGTCGCGGCACGGCCGCAGCGGCAGATGGCGGTGAGCTTCTCGACCGCTTCGGCCTTGGCCAGCAGGGTGGGCACGGGCCCGAACGGCTCGCCCCGGAAGTCCAGGTCCAGGCCGGCCACGACGATGCGGGTGCCGTCGTCGGCGAGGTCCTGGACGAGGTCGACCAGGTCGGCCTCGAAGAACTGGGCCTCGTCGATCGCGACGACCTCGGTGTCGGACGCGAGGCGGGTGCGCAGGTCGTCGACGCCGTCGACCGGCTCGGCCTCGAGGGTGCGGCCGGCGTGGCTGGCGACGGCGATGGCGTCGAAGCGGTCGTCGATGGCGGGCTTGAAGACCTGGACCTTCTGGCGGGCGATGAGCGCGCGGGTGACGCGCCGGATGAGCTCCTCGGACTTGCCGCTGAACATCGGGCCGACGATCACCTCGAGCCATCCACCGCCGAACGGGTGCGCTTGCATGCGGGGAGGGTACCGCGCGGCACGGCGTCGGGCGCCCACACGCCCCCGTATGAGTGCGGTCGTGTCAAGACTTCGGATCATGCTGCGCTCACGCCTGCGTGCTAGGCTCCGCGCCATGACACGCATGCACGGCACCACCATCGTCGCCGTCCAGCGGGACGGCGTCAGCGCCATCGCCGGCGACGGCCAGGTGACGCTGGGCGACCAGATCGTCAAGCGCGGCGCGGTCAAGGTCCGCACCCTTTCGGACGGCGCGATCGTCGCCGGCTTCGCCGGGGCGGTCAGCGACGCCTTCACCCTGATGGACAAGTTCGAGGGCTACCTGGCCTCCTCGAAGGGCAACCTCCTCAAAGCCGCGGTCGAGACGGTCAAGGAGTGGCGGACCGACCGCGCGCTACGCAACCTCGAAGCGATGCTGGTCGTCGCCGACGCCGAGCAGATCCTCACCCTCTCCGGCGCAGGCGACGTGGTCGCCCCCGACGTTCCCGTCGCGGCGGTCGGCAGTGGCGGCGCCTACGCGCACGCGGCCGCCGTCGCCCTGCTGGAGCACAGCGAGCTGGGCGCGGCCGACATCGCGCGCGAGGCGATCCGGATCGCCGGCAGCATCGACATCTACACCAGCGGCGACGCGACCGTGCTGACCGTCCCGAACGGGGCCGAGGGCGACGCCGACGAGGACGGGAGCGACGCGTGAGCGCCTCCGGCCTGCCCGCCCTGCCCGACCTGGCGGACCTCACCCCGCTGCAGATCGTCGAGGCCCTGGACCAGCACATCATCGGCCAGCACAAGGCCAAGCGCAGCGTCGCCGTGGCCCTGCGCAACCACGTTCGGCGCCGGCGCCTGCCGCCCGAGACCCAGGTCGAGGTGACGCCCAAGAACATCCTGATGATCGGACCGACCGGGGTCGGCAAGACCGAGATCGCCCGGCGCCTGGCCAAGCTGGCGCGCGCTCCGTTCCTGAAGGTCGAGGCCACCAAGTTCACCGAGGTCGGCTACGTCGGTCGCGACGTCGACAGCATCGTGCGCGACCTGGCCGAGGCGGCGCACGCCCTGGTCGAGGAGGAGAAGAAGGCCGAGGTCGCCGGCCAGGCATCGAAGCTGGCCGAGGAGAAGCTGCTGGACGCCCTCCTGCCGGGGGGCACCTCGGAGGGGCGCGAGCGCATGCGCGCCCTGCTGAAGGCCGGCGAGCTCGAGGACCGCACGATCGAGATCGAGGTGGCCGAGGAGAGCGCCCCCTCCTTCGCCGGCATGCCCGGCATGGAGGAGGTCGGCCGCAACCTGCAGGACATGTTCGCCCGCTTCGCGCCGCAGCGCACCCAGACCCGCAAGACCACCGTGCGCGAGGCACGGCGCATCGTGCAGGACCAGGAGGCGATCGGCCTGCTGGACGAGGACGAGGTCCGGCGCGAGGCGGTCGACCGGGCCGAGAACCGCGGCATCGTGTTCCTCGACGAGCTCGACAAGATCGCCGGCGAGGACGGCATGTCCGGCGCCGACGTCTCGGGCGAGGGGGTCCAGCGCGACCTGCTGCCGATCGTCGAGGGCACGCAGGTCCAGACCCGCATCGGCGCGGTCCGTACCGACCACGTGCTGTTCATCGCCGCCGGCGCCTTCGCCAGCGCCAAGCCGTCGGACCTGATCCCCGAGCTGCAGGGCCGCTTCCCGGTCCGGGTCGAGCTGGACGAGCTCAGCGCCACCGACCTGCAGCGCATCCTGACCCAGCCGCGCTACGCCCTGACGCGCCAGTACGCCGACCTGCTGCGGGTCGACGGGACCGAGCTGGTCTGGGACGAGAGCGGCGTCGTCGCCATCGCCGACGTGGCCGAGAGCGTCAACCGCGACGTCGAGGACATCGGCGCCCGCCGCCTGCACACCATCCTGGAACGGGTGCTGGAGGACGTCGCCTTCGGCACCGACCTGGGTCGGATCGTGATCGACGGCGACTACGTCCAGCGCAAGGTCGGTGACCTGGCCGGGGACGAGGACCTGAGCCGCTACGTGCTGTAGCGCCCCCTGGTCAGACCCCGGTGCCCGCCGCTCGTGGCCCGGGGTCGACCGTGGCGGTGGGCACGCCGCGCTCCCGGTGCACCTGCAGGTGGTCCTTCTGGACGACCTGCAGGCCGTGCTTGACGCGGAAGCGCTCGAAGGCGGCGGCGCGCCGGGCGGAGCGCGAGGCGGACCCGTTGCCCGCGTGGATGCGGTAGCCCACGCCGGGACCGGGCAGCTCGACGAGCGGCACGCCGGCGTCCAGCACACGCAGCGTCCAGTCCCAGTCGTAGTAGCCGTCCAGCTCGGCGTCGAAGGGACCCAGCAGGTCGTGCAGGGCGCGCGGCCAGGCCAGACCGCAGGTGAGCACGGTGTTGTCGCGCCGCAGCGAGGCCCCGTCGGCGCGGGGGTCGAACCGTTCGCGCTCGCCCTCGACGCCGTCGCGCTCGAACAGCAACCAGCCGCTCCGATGCACCAGCGCAGGACCGTGCGCGAGGCGCTGGACGACGCGCGTCATGTGCTCGGGGTCCAGCAGCAGGTCGTCGTCGTCGAGGAGCATCACGATCTCGCCCTCGGCGACCCGAAGGGCCGCGTTGCGGGCGTCCACCTGGCCCCGGCCGGGGTTGCGGAACGCCACGATGCGCGGATCGGCCGCCAGCGCTGCGGCCCGCACCCCTTCGCCGTCGCCGTCGTCGACGACGAGGGCGCGCCAGTCCTGGTGCGTCTGATCCTGGAGCGAAGCGAGGGCTTCGAGCAGCCGCTCGGGTCGGCGACGGGTGGGCGTCACGACGTCGATGCGCATGCCGCACGCTAGGGCGCGCGGGTCAGGCGGACGTCAGGAGGGCGGGCCCTCGACCCCTTCCAGCACGGTGAGGCCGTCGACCGCCTCGGGCAGGGTCTCGCCCGGGAGGTACTCCTCCCCCGCCGGTTGCCCGTCGCTGGAGAACGCGACCCGCCAGCGCTCGCCGACCCGCATCTCCGGCAGCGTGAACGGTTCGGGGCTGCGGCCTTGGAACACCACCAGCACCGACACGTCGTGGCCGATCCGGCCGTGCGCGTCGACCTCGTGGTAGCCCGCGCTGCACAGCAGCATGCCCAACGAGGTGCGATCGCGCTGGGCCCAGTCGTGGTCGGCCATCTCCCGCCCCTCGGGGTGGATCCAGGCGACGTCCTTGCAGCCGTCCGGTCCCGCCTCGCCGGTCAGGAAGCTGCGGCGTCGCAGCGTCGGGTGCTTGCGCCGGAAGGCCAGCACGGTGCGCGTGTACTCCAGGAACGCCTGCTCGTCCTCGTTCAAGTCCCAGTCGTACCAGGTGACGTCGTTGTCCTGGCAGTAGGCGTTGTTGTTGCCTCGCTTGGTGCGCGACAGCTCGTCGCCGCCCAGCAGCATCGGGACGCCCTGCGAGAGCGCCAGCGTGGCCAGCAGGCTGCGCTTGGCGCGCTCGCGACGGGCGCGGACCTGCGGATCGTCGGTCGGCCCCTCGACGCCGAAGTTCTGCGACAGGTTGTGGTCGTGCCCGTCGCGGTTGCCCTCGCCGTTGGCCTCGTTGTGCTTGCGCCGGTAGGACACCAGGTCATGCAGGGTGTAGCCGTCGTGCGCCGTGACGAAGTTGACCGACGCGAAGGGGCGGCGCCCGCCGCGGTCGTACAGGTCGGCCGAGCCGGCCACGCGGGTCGCCAGCTCGCCGACCCGGCCCGGCTGGCCCGCCCAGTAGGCGCGGATGGCGTCGCGGTACTGGCCGTTCCACTCGGCCCAGTGCCAGGGGAAGTTCCCCACCTGGTAGCCGCCGGGGCCGACGTCCCACGGCTCGGCGATCAGCTTGACGCGGCTCAGGACGGGGTCCTGCTGGATGACGGTGAAGAAGGGCGAGAGCATGTCGACGTCGTACAGCTCGCGCGCCAGCGCCGAGGCGAGGTCGAAGCGGAACCCGTCGACGCGCATCTCCTCGACCCAGTAGCGCAGGCTGTCGGTGATCATCTGCAGCACGTAAGGGTTGCCCGCGTCGAGGGTGTTGCCGGTCCCGCTGTAGTCGGCGTAGCGGCTGGGGGCGTCGTCGCGCAGCTTGTAGTAGCCGCGGTTGTCGATGCCGCGCCAGGACAGCGTGGGCCCCTCGTGATCGCCCTCGGCGGTGTGGTTGTAGACGACGTCGATCAGCACCTCGAAGCCCTCGGCGTGGAGGCGCCGCACCATCATCTGGAACTCGCGCACCGCCCCCTCGATCCCGAAGGCGGCGTAGCGCGGCTCCGGCGCGAAGTAGCCCAGCGAGTTGTACCCCCAGTAGTTCCGAAGGCCCCGCGCGTGGAGGTGCGGCTCGCTCACGAACGCGTGGACGGGCAGCAGCGAGATCGTCGTCACGCCCAACGCCCGCAGGTGCTCGATCACCGGCTCGCTGGCCAGGCCCAGGTAGGTGCCGCGCAGGCGGGCCGGCACGTCCGGGTGGCGCATCGTCAGCCCCCGCACGTGGGTCTCGTAGATGACCGTGTCGGTCCACGGCACGTCGGGGCGCCGGTCGTCGCCCCAGGCGAAGCCGCTCTCGGCCACCATCGCCAGGGGCGCCCATGCATCGTTGGGCGTGCGGTCGGGGCGGGTCGGATCGTCCGGGTCGTGCCCGAACAGGCTGGGGTGCCAAACCAGCGGGCGGCCCAACGCCTTGGCGTAGGGATCCAGCAACACCTTGGCGGGATTGAAGCGCAGACCCTTGGCGGGGTCCCACGGGCCGTGCACCCGGTAGCCGTACAGCTGGCCCGGCCGTCGCTGGCTCAGGTAGGCGTGCCAGACCGGTCCGGTGCGCTCGTGCAGCGCGACGACGTGCGAGGGCGCGTCGTCGTCGGCGCGGTCGAAGAGCAGCAGCTCGACCGCGTCGGCCTCCTCGGCGTAGAGGGCGAAGTTGACGCCCGCCCCGTCCCAGTGCGCCCCCAGCGGGTAGGGCCGGCCGGGGAGGACGTTGGGTGGG
>CAZJGU010000001.1:66891-72121 GCA_964545455.1 uncultured bacterium
TGGGTGGGAGGGACGAGGAGCGAGGGTGCAGGACGACGTCGGCCATGGAGAATCGCGTCAGCCTACACCCGGCGCCCAGGGGGCGCGGCGCTCCGGGCCGCATTCGGTCGGGGCGGGACCGTGGCGTCGCCGGTGCGCCGCCACCCCCGGGGCCTAGGAGGACGCGGCGAGCTGGCCGTCCACGCCCAGCACGCCGCGCGGCCCGGCCGGCGATCGGGACCCCGCAACGACGATCGGTACGTCCACGATGGCTTCGGCCCGGATCGACGGAAGCGCGCAGTACGCCGCGCCGGGCGCGTCGGCCGACACCTCGATCTCGCCGCGCGGGAGCGATCCCTCCAGCAGGCACCAGCTGAGGCCGGCCGCGCCGACCGCGAGCGCGTGGGCGTCGAAGATCAGGCTGGCGGCGGCGGACGCCGCGGCGGCGGCGAACAGGCTCGAGATCACGAAGCCGGCGACGGCACCCGTCACGCCGTCGGCGATGCAGCAGCCGGCGTTGGAGTTGTCGCCGGTCATGCACAGCCCGAAGCCGACCAGCCCCGTGAAGATCGAGAAGCCGACGGTCACGTACTCGGCCGTGATCTGGCCGCGTCCGTCCCCGCCTCGACCCAGCGTCTCGCCGCTGACCGGGTCGACACGCCACCAGGCGGCCAGCGGCTCTCCCTCGGGCACGGCGACGGCCGCCACGACGGCGTACCCGGCATCCAGGTCGTCGGCGATGGCCGCGCGCGAGGCCTCTGGGAGGTCCAGGGCGGCGGCGGCGTCGGAGGCGCCCGGCGGGAGGGTTCGAACCTCCAGCCCTTGCTCCCGGGCCGCCTCGAAGAACGCCAGCGTGTCGCGCGTCGCCGTCCGCCGCTCGGGGGACAGCGCGTCCGAGCGGCCGATCAGCGCCAGCCGTTCGGCCGCGGACTCCCACACCCCGGCGCGGAGGGCGGCCACGGGATCGCTCGCGACGCTACCGTCGGGGCCGATGGTGAGCGTCCTGCGCGCGTTCTGGACGACGTCGGACCGCAGCGTGGCGCCGTCCCAGGAGGCGCTCGCCACCAGCAGCGACGGGACCGCGCGGTAGGCGACGGCGGCGCCCTCGGCGACGAACGCGGCGTCGTCGAACGCTTCGAGGGCACGAAGCAGCGGCCCCGCGACGATCTCCTGGGCGAGGTCGGCGCTCGGTTCGGGCGGACGAGCGTTCTCGGCGCTGGCCTCGTAGAGGCCGGAGAGGTAGTCGGCGCTGTCGCGCAGCGCGTCGACCGATCGTTGCGCCACGTAGGCGGCCGGCGTTCGGCCGGGCGCCACCATGAAGGTGTGCCGCGTCATGAGCGCCTGGTAGAGCTCCTCGTCGCTCATCTCGGCCAGCGGACCGGAGGCGTCGCCGGAGGCGCGGCGCTCCGGGCCCAGTCGATCGACGACCATGCGGCGGTGGGTGGTCTCGTCCCCCCCCGGCGCGACGAAGGTGAACTCGAGCCAGTGCGCGGTGAGGGCGACGGCGTCCTCCTCGCCAGAGATGGCGCTGGTGGCGTCCCCGAGGGCGCCGGCCACGCTGCCGAACACGCCTGCCGCCGACGACTGGGCCGCCTCGGTCGGCACCGCGTTGCCGAGCAGGTCGAACATCCGCGCGCCGCCGGCCAGGGCGTCGTTGAAGACCGGCGCGAGGAAGGTCGTCGCTTCGTACGCCTGCTGCGGATCCACGCCGGGCCCAGCCTCGAGGAAGCCGTCGGGCATCGACACGTAGCTGAGCGCCACGCCGGTCATGTTGGCGACCGGCCGTTCCCAGGCGGCCATGACCGGCTGGACCTCCAGCTCGGCGCCCAGGCGTCGTTCGACCACCGCTTGGAAGCGGAAGCGGTGCAGCAGCTCGGCGGGCACGTCGCCCTCGATCACCTCGGCAGGCTCGAGTCCGGCGGTCCACGACGCTGCGTCGGGCGCGGCGGGGTGCAGGTCCTGCCAGGGGTCGTCGCTGCCGAGCCGGGCCTGGACCCACGCGTAGTCGCGCGCGTCGGCCAGGACCTCCTCGATCGGCGCGCCGGACGGCGCGAGGCCGGCGTCCTCGAGGGTGGCCAGCAGCCAGTCGGCGGTCCGTTCGGCCTCGCTCGTCAGGCGTGCCTCCGCCTCCTCGCCCGCGGCGCCGACCTCCTCGATCCGATCGGCTGCGACGATGCCGGCCGCCGCGTAGGCGTTCCGCGCCGCAGCCGAGTCGTAGTCGGGCGGCGCCGGCGCAGCGACGGTCGCGAGCAACGCGCGGGCGGCATCCTCGCTGAGCTCGGCCCGCACGATCCGCGACTCGTAGCCGGCGTCCGCCAACAGGCGCGCCAGCAGCAACGACTGGTCGAGCGCGTTGCCGGCGCGCGCGACCAGGGTGCCGTCGGGCCCGCGCAGCACGCCGCGGTACGCCTGGTAGCCGATCTCGGTGTGGACCCAGGCCGTGATGGTGTCGGCGTCCTCGAAGGCCAGCTCGAAGGCGAGGTCATCGGCGTTCCAGTACGTGTCGGGCAGGACCTCGCCGAGTCGGTCGGCCCCCTCACGCAGGGCAGCGAGCCGCTCGCGCGCGGCCTCGACGTCGGCCGCGGCCACCTGCGCGAGCGCGGCGCTCGTTCCGGGTCCGAACGACGCCAACGCCAGCACGAGGATGCGAGCGACGACGCGACGAAGGCGATCGAGCGGGCGCGAAGATGGGACGGACGTACGACGGGACCGGGGCATGGGACCACCTCTCCTTGCATCGGAGGCACGACGCGACGCGACGTCGCGAGACGAGACGCCTACGACGGTACCGGGCCCGCGACCGGCTGTCGACGAATCTCGCACGCGTGGACCGACGAGCGGTCGCGGCGAACGTCAGCGCTCCCAGTAGCGCAGCTCGTCCTCGAGGAAGCCGGGCACGGCCCATCGGCCGAACGTGGCCAGTCCGTCGCGATCGGGCGGACCGAGGTGGTAGCGGAAGTTGGCGAGGTAGCGAAGCATCACCTCGGGGCTGACCCCGACCGTCCTGGCCGCCTCGTCGGCCACGGCCGCCAGGTGGCCCAGCCCCGCCTGGCGCGCGGCCCGAAGCTTCGCGACCATGCGCTCCGACGGGGGCCGATCGTCGCGCGACGCCCAGACGGCGAAGGTGAACGGGAGGCGGGTGCGGTCGTACCAGGCCTCGCCCAGGTCGGTCACCGACGGCACCTCGCCGCCGACCTCGCGCCGGGCGACGCCCTCGCTCAGGGCCGCGTCGCCGATCAGCAGGGCCGCGTCGCAGGCGGCCAGCATCGCGTCCAGGTCGGGGGCCATGGGGGCCAGCTCGGCCTCGATGCCGTCCCGCCGCAGCAGGGTCCGTAGCAGCTCGACGCTCGTGGCGGAGTCGGTCGTCACCGCGATGCGGCGGCCGTGCAGGTCGCGCCAGGGGCGGCGGTGGAAGAGCATCACGCTCAGGACCGGGCCCAGAGTGGCGATCGAGAAGTCCGGCAGCGCCCGCAGGCGGTCGCGGTGGCGCAGGAACTCGACCGACGAGATGAGGGTCAGGTCGATCTCGCCGGCCAGGAGAGCGCGGTTCAGATCGCTGGGCACGCCGCGGACGAACTCGGCCCGGTGCCCGTCCTCGTCCCACGGCTCGAGGCGCCAGTGCAGCGGAGCGACGTTGGTGTAGGCGACGATGCCCAGGCGCTCGACGCGGGGGCGCACGGCGTCCGGGCGCGCGGCGTTCGGACCGACCGCCGGCGGCTCGGGAGGTCCACCGTGGCCCGGGCCGCGGCTCATGCCGCCTCGTGCACCGCGAGCTCGTGGTAGACCGCGTCGCGCTTGACGGCGACGCGGCCGGCGTCCTGGATGAGGCGGATCAGCTCGTCCTCGGTGATGCCGGTCTCGGTCGCGGCACCGGAGGCGTGCGCGATGCGCTCGTCCTTGATGGTGCCGTCGACGTCGCTGACGCCGGCCGATAGGCTGACCTGCACCAGCTCGGGCGTGACCATGATCCAGTAGCCCTTGACGTGCGGGACGTTGTCCAGCACGATCCGCGCGACCGCCAGGTTGCGCAGGTCGTCGACGCCGGTGGTGAACTCGGTCTTGCCGAGTTCCCGCGCCAGCTGGTTGTTGTCCGGCTGGAACGCCAGCGGCACGAAGCTCATGAAGCCGGGCGCCTCGTCCTGCAGGCCGCGCAGCCGCATCATGTGGTCCAGCCGCTCCTCGAGCGTCTCGATGTGGCCGTAGAGCATCGTCGCGTTGGTGGGGATGCCCAGCTCGTGCGCGGTGCGGTGCACCTCGAGCCAGCCGTCGGCGTCGACCTTGGCGCGGGCGATGCGCTGGCGCACCCGCTCGGCGAAGATCTCGGCGCCGCCGCCGGGCATGGCGACCAGGCCGGCGTCCTTGAGGTCCTGCAGGACCTCGCGGTACGACGCGGGCGCCGCCTGGCCCTTGGGCCGCGCGATGCGGGTGAAGTGGTGGATCTCGGCCGCGGTCCAGGCCTTGACCTGGTAGCCGCGCTCGGTCAGGCCGCGCGTGAGGTCCAGGTAGTAGGGCCAGTCGCGTTTGGGGTGGTGGCCGGAGCTGATGTGGATCTCGATCAGGTCCGGGTGCGCGTGCTCCCCGACGTAGGCCCAGACGTCGCTCAAGTCCATGTCCCAGACGCCCTCTTCGTCCATCTTGCGCTGGAAGCCGCAGAAGGTGCAGCCGACGTAGCAGACGTTGGTCTGCGACAGCCGCAGGCTGTGCACGTAGTAGGCCTTGTCGCCCACCTTCTCGCGGCGGACGTGGTCCGCCAGCGCGGCCAGCGCGGGGAGGTCGTTCGTGCGGAAGAGGGTCATGCCCTCCTCGAAGCCGATCCGGCCGCCGGAGAGGACCTTGTCGGCGATCGGTTCGAGGGCGGCGTCGCGGATCGGGAAGGGGGCCACAGCGTGCACGGACATCGCTCCAAGGTAGCAGGGGCGCGCCGCGCCGAGCGTCGCACGGCGCGCCCCCGGAGCGGGGTCAGTTCCCCGCGGCTTCCTGCCAGGTGAGAAGGCCGTCCTCGTCGGCCAGGATGGCCTCGACGGACGGCAGCGCTTCGGCCGCGGCGGGGAAGGCCAGCTCGCCGCCGTCGCGTGCGGGGAAGGCGGCGGGGTCGCCGACGACGATGCGACCGACCATGCCGAGCGCCTCGTGCGGGGTGCAGACGTAGTCGTACACGCCCTCCTCGGTCACCACCACGTCGAAGGTGGCGCCGATCTCGGTGAGGATCGGCGAGGCCGCCAGGCTAAGCGAGGCCAGGCCACACTAGATT
>CAZJGU010000001.1:72131-101304 GCA_964545455.1 uncultured bacterium
GAGGATCGGCGAGGCCCACGCTTCGGCCCCCTCGGGGATCCGCTGGGGAAGCCCGTTGGCGTCGGCGTAGGCGACGGCGTTGTGGCCCGCCGTGGTCGCCACGAAGCGCAGGGTCGTGCCGGGCTCGACGCGGACGCCGATCGGGTCGAAGTAGAAGGCTCCGCCCTCGGTGACCATTCGGATCTCGACGACCTCGCCCTCTTGGGCCGCGGCGCCGCCGAGCAGCAGGGCGCCCGCCAGGGCGAGCGCGAACGTCAGGGTGCGCATGCGCACCTCCTTTCGGAGGCAGAGTCTGCCCCGACGGGGGCGTACGTTCCGCGAGCCAGGGAACCATGTGAACGGGCGCACGAAGCGTGCGCCCGTTCGTCCAGATCGAGGATCGTGCGCGATCCCCCAGAGCGATCGATCAGATGTGCAGCGACGCGCCCGCGACGCCCAGCGCCGCCTCCTTGACGATCTCGGCCAGGGTGGGGTGGGCGTGCACCGTGCGGGCGAGGTCCTCGGCACTGGCCGCGAAGGTCATGGCGGTGACCGCCTCGGCGATCAGGTCGCCGGCGTGCGCGCCGATGATGTGGACGCCCAGGATGCGGTCGGTCTCGGCGTGGGCCAGGATCTTGACCTTGCCGCCGGTGCGGTCCATGGCGCGGGCGCGACCGTTGGCCTGGTACGGGAAGACGCCCTTCCTGTACGGCGTGCCCGCCTCCTTCAGCGCCTCCTCGGTCGCCCCGACGGTGGCGATCTCGGGCTCGGTGTAGACGATCCCCGGCACCAGGCCGTAGTCGACGTGACCGTGGCCGGCGACGATGCCCTCGACGGCGGCGACGCCGTCCTCCTCTGCCTTGTGGGCCAGCATCGGGCCGGCGATCACGTCGCCGATGGCGTAGAAGCCCGCGGCGCTGGTACGGAAGTCGTCGCCGACGACGATGCGTCCGCGCTCGTCGGTCTCGATGCCGACGGCGTCCAGACCGAGGCCCTCGGTGTTGGGGACGCGGCCGACGGCCAGCAGGACCTTGTCCGCCTCGACCGGGTCGGCGCCGTCGATCTGAACCGTCGCGCGCTTCTTCGTGCCGCGGCCCTTGACGCTCACGCCGGTTACCTTGGTGCCCAGCCGGAAGGTCAGGCCCTGCTTGGTGAACGCCTTCTGCGCCTCGCGCGCCAGTTCGGCGTCCATGCCGGGCAGGATGCGATCCAGGTACTCGAGCACCGTCACCTCGGAGCCCAGTCGGCTCCAGACCGAGCCGAGCTCCAGGCCGATGTAGCCCGCGCCGATGACGACCAGGCGTTCGGGAACGGCATCGAACTGAAGGGCGCCGGTCGAGTCGACGACCGTCGTGCCGTCCACCTCCACCCCGGGCAGGCCGGCCACGCGGGAGCCGGTGGCGATCAGGACGTTCTCGGCGATCACCTCGGTGTCGCCGTCCTCGCCGTGCACCGTGACGCTGCCGGGGCCGGTGATCCGTGCCGTGCCGGCGTGCACGGTGATCTTGTTCTTCTTCATCAGGAACGCGACGCCGTCGGTGTTGGCCTTGACGACGGCGTCCTTGCGCTCCAGCATCGTGGCCAGGTCCAGGCCGACCTCGCCCAGCGTGATGCCGTGCGCGTCCAGGCCCGCCTTGGCTTCGGCGTAGCGCTCGCTGGACTCCAGCAGCGCCTTGCTGGGGATGCAGCCGACGCGGACGCAGGTACCGCCCAGGGCCGACTCCTTCTCGACGATGCCGACGTTCAGGCCCAGCTGGGCGGCGCGGATGGCGGCGACGTAGCCGCCGGGACCAGCGCCGATGACCAGGAGATCGTGCGCGGCCATGGCCTCAGACCTCGATCAGCATGCGCGCAGGCCGCTCGATGGCGTCCTTGATGCGCTTGAGGAAGGTGACCGCCTCGCGCCCGTCGACGATGCGGTGGTCGTAGGTGAGGGCCAGGTACATCATCGGCCGGATCTCGACGCGGCCGTCGATCGCGACCGGACGCTGCTGGATGGTGTGCATGCCCAGGACCCCCGACTGCGGCGGGTTGACGATCGGGGTGGACATGAGGCTGCCGAAGACGCCGCCGTTGCTGATCGTGAAGGTGCCGCCCTGCAGCTCGTCGGGCGTCAGCTTGTTCGCCTGCGCGCGCTGGCCGAAGTCGGCGATGGCGCCCTCGATCTCGGCGAAGCTCATCGTCTCCGCGTCGCGCACCACCGGCGTGACCAGGCCCTTCTTGGTCGAGACCGCCACCGCGATGTCGTAGTAGTCCTTGTAGACGATGGCGTCGTCGCGGATCTCGGCGTTCAGCTGGGGGATCGTCTTGAGCGCGTCGATGGCGGCCTTGACGAAGAAGCTCATGAACCCGAGGCGGATGCCGTAGCGCTTCTCGAAGGCGTCCTTGTAGGCGCTGCGCAAGGTCATGACCTCGCTCATGTCGACCTCGTTGAAGGTCGTGAGCAGGGCGGCGGTCTGCTGCGCTTCGACCAGGCGGCGCGCGATGGTGCGCCGGAGCGGGCTCATCGGCACCGTCTCCTCGCGGCGGGCGCCGGTCGCGGGGGCGGCGGGTGCCTGCGCGGGCGTCGCCGGCGGGGCGGACGCGGCGCTGCCGGCGTCCAGGAAGCGCTGGACGTCCTCCTTGAGCAGGCGACCGCCGGGACCGCTGGCGGGGACCTGCCCAGCGGACAGCCCGTGCTCGTCCAGCAGCCGCTGGGCGGCGGGCATGACGGCGGCCGGCTCGCCGGCCGGTTGCGTGGGCGCCTCGGGCTGCGCCTTCGTCGGCTCAGCCTTCGCCGGCTCGGAGGCGGGCTCGGCCGGTTCGGCCTCGGTCTCGCTGGAGGCGGGCGCCGCATCGCCGGCCGCCGCCTGGGCACCGACCTCGATGCGCGCGATGACCTCGCCCACCTCGGCCGCGTCGCCCTCCTGCTTGAGGATCTCGCTCAGGACGCCGGCGTCGGTCGCGGGCACCTCGAGGGTCGCCTTGTCGGTCTCGACCTCGACGAGGGGCTCGTCCTTCTCGACTTGGTCGCCGGGCTGCTTGAGCCAGGTCCCGATGAAGACCTCGCTGATCGATTCGCCCACGGAGGGCACCTTCACGTCGCTCACGTCATCTCCTCGTCTGGGTCCGCCCCCCGGGGCATCCCCGTCGGTCCTCAGAACGTCCGCTCGAAGGCGGCCTGCAGGAGCTCGTCCTGCTCGATCTTGTGGCTGCTGCCGGAGCCGGTGGCCGGGCTGGCCGACGCCGGGCGCGTCACGCCGTGGAAGGCGCGGCCGAACACCTGCGACCCCCACGGGCTGCGCAGGAAGCTCCAGGCGCCCATGTTGGCCGGCTCCTCCTGGACCCAGACCAGCGGGGCGGCGTCGGGGAAGGCGGCCAGCGCCTCGGCCAGGCGCGCTTCGGGCAGCGGGTGGAGCATCTCGAGGCGCACGATCGCGACGTCGTCACGCTCGCGCTTCTCTCGCTCTGCGACCAGGTCGTAGTAGACCTTGCCGCTGCAGAGCAGCACCCGCATGACGCCGGCCGGGTCGACCGCGTCGTCGCCGATCACGTGCTGGAAGGCGCCGTCGGTCAGCTCCGACAGGTCGGACGTCGCGCGTGGCGAGCGCAGCAGGCTCTTGGGCGACATCACGATCAACGGCTTGCGCCAGGGACGCAGCACCTGGCGGCGCAGCAGGTGGAAGATCTGCGCCGGCGTGGTCGGGTAGGCGACCTGCATGTTGTCCTCGGCGCACTGCTGCAGGAAGCGCTCCAATCGGGCCGAGGAGTGCTCCGGCCCCTGCCCCTCGAAGCCGTGCGGAAGCAGCATGGTGATCCCCGACAGGCGGTTCCACTTGTCCTCGCCGCTGGCGATGAACTGGTCGATGATCACCTGGGCGGCGTTGACGAAGTCGCCGAACTGCGCCTCCCACACGACCAGGCCGTCGGGCATGTCGAGGCTGTAGCCGTACTCGAAGCCCAGCACGCCCGCTTCCGACAGCGGACTGTTGTGGATCTCGATCGGCGCCTGGTCCTCCGACAGGTGGGCGAGGGGCATCCAGGTCGCGTCGGTCCCAGGGTCGTGCAGCACCGCGTGGCGGTGCGAGAAGGTGCCGCGCTCGCTGTCCTGTCCGGTCAGGCGCACGCGCACGCCCTGGTCCGCCAGCGACGCCAGCGCCAGCGCCTCGCCCGCCGACCAGTCCAGCGGCTTCTCGCCGGCGGCCATCGCCAGACGACCGGCCAGCAGGCGCTTGATCTTGGCGTTCACGGTGACGTCGTCGGGGACGACGGTACTGCGCTCCAGCAGGCGGGCGGCGTCCTCGCGCGCGATGCGCGTCGGGACCTCGTCGACGGCGTCGTTCGGGCCGCCGCGGTAGGGCGCCCAGATCCCCTCCCCCGCCGAGTAGTGGGGCTTGAACTCGTCGCTGCGGGCGACGGACAGCTCCCGTTCGAGGTGGTCGCGTCGTTCCTCGGCGATGCGATCGGCATCGTCGCGATCGACCTCGCCGAGGGCCATCAGGCGCTCCAGGTACGACTCGCGCACGGTGGGGCGGGCGCGGATGACGTCGTACATGCGGGGCTGGGTGAAGGCCGGCTCGTCGCCCTCGTTGTGGCCGTGCCGGCGGTAGCAGTACATGTCGATCACCACGTCGCGGGCGAAGCGCTCGCGGTAGTCCAGCGCCAGCTCGATCACCTGGGCGACCGCCTCGGGATCCTCGCCGTTGACGTGGAAGATCGGCGCCTGCAGCATCTTGGCGACGTCGCTCGCGTAGGTGGTGCTACGGCTGTCGACCGGATCGGTGGTGAAGCCCAACTGGTTGTTGACGATCACGTGCAGCGCCCCGCCGACGCGGTAGCCCGACAGCTCGGACAGGTTGAGCGTCTCCTGCACGATCCCCTCGCCGATGAAGGCGGCGTCGCCGTGGATCAGGATCGGCATGCCGCGCACCCGCCGGGTATCGCCGGCGCGGTCCTGCTTGGCGCGGACGCGCCCCAGCACGACGGGGTTCACGTACTCCAGGTGACTGGGGTTGAAGGCCAGGCTGAGGTGGATCCTGCGCCCCTCCTCGGTCGTCCAGTCGCTGGAGAAGCCGAGGTGGTACTTGACGTCCCAGCCGCCACGGTGGAGCTCCGGGTCGACGTCGTCGAACTCCCGGAAGATGGTGCGCGGGCTCTTGCCCATGATGTTGGCCAGCACGTTCAGGCGGCCGCGGTGGGCCATGCCCAGCACGATGTCGTCGACCCCCTGCCGCCCGGCCTTCTCGATCGCCATGTCCAGCAGCGGGATGAGGCTCTCGCCCCCCTCGAGGCTGAAGCTCTTGGCGCCGATGTACTTCTTCTGGATGAACTCCTCGAAGATGACGGCGTCGGTCAGCTTGGTGAGGATCCGCAGCTGCGTGTCGCGCGTCAAGGCGCGGCGGTTGCGCTGGCCCTCCATCCGCTCCTGCAGCCAGACGCGGACGCCCAGGTCGTCGATGTGCATGAACTGCGCACCGATCGACCGGGTGTAGGTCTCGCGCAGGCCGTCGATCAGCTCGCCCAGGGTGGCGGCGCCCTTGACGCTGGTGGCCAGGACGGGTTGGGCCAGGTCGGCTTCGTCGAAGCCGTAGTGCGCCGGGTCCAGCTCCGGGATGGTGGTTCCCGAGGCGCCCAGCGGATTGACGTCCGCGACCCGGTGGCCGCGGACGCGGAAGTTGCGGACCAGCTTGTCGGCGCGGTGCTGGAGGTCGCCCCCCTGCCCGCCGGATGCGGCGGCCCCGCCGCCGCGAAAGACGCTGCGCGGCAGGAACGAGGGGCCGAGGCTCTCGCGCCCGGCCAGGCCGCCGCCGGAATCGTCGTCGAAGTAGCGCCGCCAGGCGTCCGGTACCGAGGCCGGATCGCGCAGGTACGCGAGGTACATCTCCTCGGCGAACGCCAGGCTGGAACCGTTCAGGGGAGGATCCGTCGTGTCGGGATCGTGCATCGCTACCGCCTACCTCGTAGGTCGAGTCGCGCTACCGGGGCGCGCATTCCGGCGATGGTAGCAACCGGTCACGGTGCGACCGGAGGCTGGATCACCGTCCCGCACGGGCGTTTCGCCCGCACGGCCACCCGCGGTTGTACCACGCGCCGGACACCGTCTCGGGACGCTGCGGAACGGTGCCGCGGCTCTTCGTGCAGGCGGCCGGCCCGGGCGTGGGGTGGTGCGGGGGTCGAGGGACGGCCTCATCGTGCCGCAGCATGATGCCGCCGCGCCGCGAGGACCACCGTCGCCACGCGCGCGACGGCGTCTCTCGCCCGTCGAACGCTGCGGTACCGTGCCGGCATGCCCGACGTGCTCTCCCTCGGCGAACTGCTGATCGACTTCGTGCCCGACCGGACCGGCGTGACCCTCGGCGAAGCGGAGCGCTTCCTCAAGGCCGCTGGCGGGGCGCCGGCCAACGTCGCCGTCGGCCTGGCGCGGCTCGGGGTGGACGCCGGCTTCGTCGGCAAGGTGGGCGACGACCCGTTCGGTCGTTGGCTGGCCGGCATCCTGAAGGGCGAGGGCGTCGACGTGGCGCAGCTGCGCTTCGACGCGGGGGCCCGCACGGCGCTGGCGTTCGTGTCGCTGACCGCCGAGGGGGAGCGCGACTTCATGTTCTACCGGCACCCGTCGGCCGATCAGCTGCACCGTCCGGACGAGATCGACCTGGACGCCGTCGCCGCGGCCGACATCCTGCACCACGGCAGCATCAGCCTGATCCAGGAACCGTCCCGCTCGGCGACCCTGGCCGCGGTCGAGGCGGCACGCGCGGCCGGCCGGCTGGTCAGCTACGACCCGAACCTGCGCATGCCGCTGTGGCCCTCGGCCGACGCGGCGCGCGAGGGCATCCTCTCGGCCTGGCGGTCGGCGCACGTGATCAAGATCAGCGACGACGAGCTGGAGTTCCTGACCGGCTCGCGCGAGCTGGAGGCGGCACGTACGCTGCTGCACGACGACCTGCGGCTGCTGACGGTGACCTTGGGCGCGGACGGCGTGGCCTGGTTCGCGGACGGCCGATCGGGCCGGACGCCCGGCTTCCGTGTGCAGGTGGCCGACACGACCGGTGCGGGCGACGCGTTCGTCGCGGGGCTGCTGGCGGCGCTGCAGGCCGATCCGGACCTGCCCACCGATCCGAGCGCGTTGGACGTGGCGCTCCGGCGCGCGAACGCCTATGCGGCGCTGACCACCACCGCCCCGGGCGCGATCCCGGCCCTCCCGACGCGCGAGGCGCTGGAACGGTTCCTGGCCGCCTGAGCCGAGGCTGCCCGCCGACACGATCCGACCCATCGATCCGGCATGAAACAAGCCCGCCGTCGCGGGCGGGCCGTCGCTTGCTTTGATGTTCTAAAGGATACGACGGTATGCGCCATTCGTCAAGACCTTGCAGGCGGACGGTAGAAAACACGGCGTTCACGCGCCGAATCGGCGTGCTGACCGTGCCGATCGCGGCGTTCGAGGGCACCGGATCGACGCTCAGCGCGCGGGGTCGGGCGTCCGCGGCGCCCAGCCGTGGCGGGCCGCCTGCTCCGGCGTGTCGAGGTCGAACGCCTCCGCCAGCGGCACCCGGTGCAGGTCCTCGCGCCCCTGGAGCGCCGCGGCGAAGCCGGCGTTCCCCGCGCTGCCAAGGCCCTCGCGCCCCCGCGCAACGAGGTCGTCGGGCAGCAACGCCGGCGCGCCCAGTCGCCCGTCGGGATGGACGCTGGCCGCGCCGGCCACCTCGCCAACGGGACGGGCCGCGGCGGCGCGCAGCTGGTCCAGGTGCGCCGCGTCCACGCCCGGCATGTCCGGCAGGACCACCAGGGCCCGGGTCCCCGCGGGCAGGACGTGCAGGCCCGCGGCCAGGCTGGCCGCCAGGCCGTCACGCCAGCGCTCGGCGTGCACGACCCGGGCGCTGGGCCCGGCGGCCACCGCCACCTGCGCGGCCTCGCTGCCGGTGACGACGATCGTGCCGTCGCAGACCGCCTCGGTGAGCCGCACGGCGCGGCCGACCAGCGTCTCGCGCCCGTCGCTCAGCAGCGGCTTGCCGCCCCCCATGCGCCGCCCCGCACCGGCCGCGGGCACGATCGCCCAGACCGGGCGCGTCGCGTCGCGCAGGTCCTGCACCAGCCGCGCGACGATCGCGGCCGCGACCTCCTCGGCCCCACGGGCGCCCAGGTCCAGGCCGGCCGGCGCCTCCAACCGAGCGCGGAGGCGCGGATCGACCGTGGCCAGCGCCGGCTGGTCCTCCAGCAGCGTGCGCCGGCGCGCGCTGGCGACCGCACCGACCCAGCGGGCGCCCGCCCTCAGCGCGGCGGCGACCGCCGCGGCGTCCAGGTCCAGGCGGTGCGACGCCGCCAGCAGGCGGTCGTCCGGTCCGACCGGCAGACGCGCGACCGAGCGCGCATCGTGCACGTGCACGCCCGGACGGACGCCGGCCACCCGGGCGAGAGCACCCGCGGCTGCGTCCAGGCGGGCGCGCGACGACGCCACCAGCTCGACCGACCAGCCGTGCAGGCCGGCGGTCCGCGCGACCGCGCGCGCGTCCGCGTCCAGGCCCACCACCCACAGGCGCGGCGGGGCGGGCACGCGCTCCAGCCAGCCGTCCGCGACCGGCCGCAGGCGCGCCTGCACGTCCGGCGGGCCGGCGGTCGCGTCGCGCAGGACCTCGGCGAGGCGATCGCGAAGGGGGCCCCGGGACACCTGCGGACCGATCGTCCCCCGGTCGCCGTCGCGCCAGGCGGCCGTTCCGTCGGCTCCGATCCAGCGCCACGCCGGACGACCGTCCGCCAGGGCGGCGGCCCAGGCACGCCAGGCGTCGGCGTCGGGCCGGTCGGGCCGGACCGCTTCGACCACGACGTCCAGCAGCCCTCCGCAGCCCATCCCCAGGCCGTACGGGCCGTCGTCCGAGGTATCCAGGCGGACCCGCCGCGCGCCGACGCTCAGGCCGCGGCCCCGTGCCGCGACCTCGTCCTCGACGCAGCCGCCGGACAGCCGTCCGACCAGCGCTCGGGGCGCACCGGGACCGTCGGGATCGATCGCCAGCTGCGCGCCTGGGGCGTGGTAGGCGTGCCCTTCGCGCGCGACCAGCGTCGCCAGCAGGGTGGTGCGCCCCTGCGCCAGCCGCTCGAGCACGACGGCGCCGACGGCGCGAGGCGTGGCGGCCTCGTCCACCGTCTCAGCCGAAGCGGCCGGGCAGCGACCGCACGCGCGGCCCGCCAGCGGCCACGATGGCGTTCGCGACCGACGCGGCGACCGGGCCCAAGGGCGGCTCGCCGACGCCGTGCGGCTCGTCGCTCCCCTCGATCAGGACCACCTCGACGTCGGGCACCTCGCTGGCGCGCGCCAGGCGGTAGCGACCGAGGTTCTCGGGCGCGAAGGCACCGTTCTCGATCGTCACCTCCTCGTGCAGCAGCGATCCGATCCCCCAGGCGACCGAGCCCTCGACCTGCTGCCGCACGCCGTCGGGGTTGACGATCAGGCCGGGATCGATCGCGACCCAGGCGCGCTGGACGCGCGGCCCCTGGTCGTCGTAGGCGACCTCGCTGACCTGGGCGACGCAGGTGCCCACGTCCACGCTCACGGCGATCCCCAGGCCGGTCCCCGCGGGGCGTGGCCGGTCCCACGCGGCGGCCTCGGCCGCGGCTCGCAGGACGGCCGCCAAGCGCCGGTCGAGGGGGTCGTCGCCCAGGTGCGCCAGGCGGAACGCCAGCGGGTCGGCGCCGACGTGGGCCGCCACCTCGTCCATGAAGCTCTCGGTCGCGAAGACGTTGGGCAGCAGGCCCAGGCCGCGCCACCAGCCGGTCGGGATGCGCAGGCGGACCCGCTCGGCGATCGTCTCGCGACCGGGGATCGCGCCGTAGGGCGAGGTCGCGCCGCGCCAGGCGCCGAAGTCCGCGCCCAGCACCGTCGCCGCTGCCCGCGGCAGGAAGGGGAAGGCGACGTCGCCGCTGGCCTGGCGGTGCCGCAACGCCTGGATGCGACCGTTCTCGACCCGGGCCTCCAGCACGTTGTGGACCGGCGGGCGGACGTAGCCGTGGCGGAACTCCTCCTCGCGCGTCCAGGCGACGTGGACCGGGACCCCGGCCGCGCGCGACAGCCGGGCGGCGTCCACCGCGACGTCGACGCTCAGACGCCGACCGAACCCGCCGCCCAGCCAGGTGGCGGTGACGTCGACGTCGGCCGGCCTGAGCGACATCGTCTCGGCCAGGAGGTCGCGCATCGACTGGGGCGTCTGCGTCGCCACCCAGGCACGCAGCCGGTCCGGTTGGGCGTCCACCAACGCCGCCTGCGGTTCGAGGTGGGCGTGGGCGGCCATGGCCGTGCGGTACTCGGCCCGCACGTCGACGCGCTGCGCCAGCGGACGTGCGGCGCGGCCCTCGCGCTGAACGGTCACGCCGCCTTCGCCGCGAACGGTCACGGCCGAGAGCACCTCGTCGAGGGTGACCGGCTGCTCGGGCAGCTCCCAGTCGAGCTCCAGCGCCTCGACCCCGCGCCGGGCGGCGCTGCGACGGGTCGCGACCACCCCGGCGAAGCCGTCCTCGATCACCACGTCGGTCACACCCGGCACGTCCAGCGCGCCGCCCGGGGCGGCGGACCGCAGCCGCGCGCCCAACATCGGCGGCTTGGCGGTCGCGCCGTAGCGCATGCCGGGCAGGCGGGCGTCCAGGCCGTAGCCGCCCTCCCCCGCCAGCTTGCGCGCCAGGTCCACGCGCGGACGTGCTCGCCCGATCTCGCGGAACTCGCCGCGCGGCTTGAGCGGCGGCACGTCTTCCGGCGGCTCGATCGTCGCCAGCTCGGGGGCGACGTCCTCGTACGCCAACGCCTCGTCGGGCCGGCCGCGCCGGATCAGGCGTCCCTCGCTGGCCACGACCTCCTCGACCGGGACGCTCCAGCGCGCGGCCGCGGCGCCGCGCAGCATCTCGCGCAGCAGCGCGCCCGTCTCGCGCATTGGGCGGAAGCTGGAGGGGACCGAGAAGCTGCCGCTGGTGCCCATCGAATCGGACAGGCCGCGGCTGGTCGGGGCGGACCGTACCTCCAGCCGGTCCAGCGGCAGGTCCAGCTCCTCGGCCGCGATCTGCGCCAGCGAGGTGTGGACGCCCTGGCCCATCTCGACCTTGGTGAGGTAGAGGCGGATCGGCTGCCCCTCGGTCACCTCGAACCAGGCGTCGGGCGGGCCGGAGGGCCGGCCGGGGATGATCTCGCCGTCCAGCAGGCGGGCGATCTGCAACCGGCCGGCGGGCACGCCGAAGCGCCAGCCCACCACCACCGCCGCACCGACCACACCGGTCCCGATCAGGAAGCCGCGCCGCCCGATCCGCGGGCCGCGACGTCCGCGCGTGCGCTCGCTGGCCGCCTCGCGCGCGCCTGCGGGCACGCCGTCGTCGCCCGCGGGATCCGCGCCGCGTCGCCGGCTCACGCGCCGCCCTCCCCGCGCACGCGGGCGGCGGCCGAACGGGCGGCGGCACGCAGCCGCGGGTAGGTGCCGCAGCGGCACAGGTTGGCGTCCAGGCCGGCGATCAGGTCGTCGTCGGCGACGCCGGGATCGGCCTCCAGTCGGGCCGCCAACGCCATCTGCCAGCCCGACATGCACCAGCCGCACTGGGCCACCTGATGCTCCAGGAAGGCGGCGCGCACGTGCGCCAGGGCGCTGCCCTCGCTCAGGGGCGCGTCGACCGTACGTACCTCGCGGCCGGCCGCGGCGGCCAGCGGGAACTGGCACGACCGCACGGCGGCGCCGTCGACCAGCACGGTGCACGATCCGCAGTGGCCGGCCCCGCAGCCGTAGCGGGTGCCCACCAGGCCCAGGTCGTCGCGAAGGATCCAGAGAAGCGGTTCGTCGTCGGGCGCGTCGATCTCGATGCGGCGACCGTTGACGGTCAGGTCGGTCATGGCGTCTCCCCCCAAGGGCGGTGGCGTCGTCGGACCGATCGGCCGACGGGTTCGTCGTCGAATGTACCGGCCCGTCGTTCCCAGGACCGGGCCGCAGCGCACGACCCGTGCCATCATGCCGGCGATGACCCTGGACCCCCATGACGTGCGCCGGGCGGCCGAGCGCATCTCCGGGCACGTGCGCCGCACCCCGCTGCTCCCCCTTCCCGACCGCGGACCGGGCGCCCTGGCGCCCCACCTGTGGGCCAAGCCGGAGAACCTGCAGACGACCGGATCGTTCAAGCTGCGCGGTGCGATGAACTTCCTGGCCGCGATGGACGAACGGGAGCGCGGCCGCGGCGTCGTGACCCACTCGAGCGGCAACCACGGCCAGGCGGTCGCCTGCGCCGCCGCCACGTTCGACGTTCCTGCGACGGTGGTGATCCCCGAGGGCGCGCCGGAGGTCAAGGTCGAGAGGACCCGCGCCTGGGGCGCCACGGTGCTGCGCTGCGAGAACAGCGGCGTCGCGCGCGAGGCGGCGGCGCAAGCGGTCGCCTCCGAGACCGGCGCCACCCTGGTCCCGCCCTACGACCACCCCTGGATCGTGGCCGGGCAGGGCACGGTCGGGCTGGAGATCGCGGCCGACCTGCCCGAGGTCGCGAACGTCCTGGTCTGCGTCGGTGGCGGCGGCCTGTCGGCCGGGACGGTCCTGGCCCTACGCGACACCGCGCCGCACGCCCGCGTGATCGGGGTCGAGCCGGCCCTGGCCGCCGACGCGCAGGCGTCGCTGCGGGCGGGCCGGCGGGTCGCCTGGACGCCCGAGCGGACCAACCGCACGATCGCGGACGGCGTGCGGACCCAGCAGCTGGGCGAGGTGCCGTGGGGGGTGCTGAAGGACGGGCTGCACGGCATCGTGACCGTCCCGGAGGAGGCGATCCGCGCCGCGGCGGCGTGGTGGCCGCGCTTCGGGCGCCTGGTGGTCGAGCCGACCGGCGCCCTGACGCTGGCCGCCTGGCGGCGCTTGGCCGAGGGCGAGGCGGACGGCGTGACCCTGCAGGACGGTCCGACGGTGCTGGTGCTCAGTGGCGGCAACGTCGACGACGCCGTCCTGAGCGATCTGCTGCGCGATCCGGCGCTGCGATAGCATGCCGGCATGAGCGCCCTGACGCTGGCGATCGTGCTGGCCTTCGCCGCGGTCCTCGTCGCGGTGTTGGCGGCCTGGACCACGCTGACGCTGCCGACCCGCATCGCCGCCGCCCGCCGTCGGGCGGAGGAAGCGGCGGCGCGGCCGCAGCCGAGGCGCGACCTCAGCAACGACGCCGTGCGGGGCAACCGGGCACCGCGCAAGCGCCCGCCCCTGGACACGATCGCCCCGACCGCCCCGGACGCCGCCGCCACGCGCGTCCGTCCGCGGCCGGAACGTCGCGACGGCGAGGATCCGTTCGACCGCTTCCTGGAGCGCGGTCGCACGCGCGACAAGTTCTAGAGCGTCCTGACCCGCTGGGAGGAGTCGCCCATGAGGAACGCAGCACGGACGGTTCACGCGGGGACGACGCGGTGAGCGCCGACCTGGCCCTCGCCGTCATCGGCGCCGGCGGCATCGCCGGGCGCCACCTGGACGCGCTCGCGCGCGTCGGGGGCGCGGTCCCGGTGGGCCACGTCGCGCGCACCCGCGCCTCGGCCGAGCGGCAGGCGACCCGCTTCGGCGGGCGGGCGTACGACGACCTGGAGGCGCTCCTGGACACGGAACGACCGGACGTCGCTCTCATCGCCGTCCCGCCGGGCGCCCACGGCGCGATCGAGGAGACGCTCCTCGACCACGGCGTGCCGTTCCTGGTCGACAAGCCGGTCGCCGCCGACCTCGCGACCGCGGAAGCGATCGCGGAGCGGGTCGCGGCCCGCGGGCTCCCGGTCGCGGTGGGCTACCACTGGCGCGCGATGGACACGATCGCGGAGCTGGCGGCACGCCTGGCCGGCCGCCCGCCGCGGCTGGTCAGCGCCGCATGGCACTCCAGCACGCCGCCGCCCGCCTGGTGGCACCGCCGCGCGACCGGCGGCGGCCAGATGATCGAGCAGGCCACGCACCTGGTGGACATCGCGCGGCACCTGCTGGGCGAGCCGACGCTGCTGCACGCCGCCGAGCACCCGCGCCCGCCGACCGGCGTTCCGGACGCCGACGTCGCCGTCGCCAGCAGCGCGACGGTGGCGTGGCCGGACGGCGCCATCGGCACGTTCACCGCCACCTGCGCGCTGGCGGGCGCTGCCGAGGTGCGCATCGCCTTCGCCTGCGACGGCCTGCACGTGGCGCTGGACCAGGCCGGCGTGCGCTACGACGACGGGCGCGAGGTGCGGACCGTCCGCGCGATCGCCGACCCGTTCGAGGTCCAGCTGCGCGCCTTCGTGGACGCGGTGCGCCGGGGCGATCCGACGGCGGTCGTGTGCAGCTACGCCGACGCCCTGGAAACGCAGCGACTGACCTGGGCGATGACCGAGGCGGCCCGCAGCTAGCCGCGAACGACGACCGGCGGCGGGACGCTCACCGCGCCCCGCCGCCGGTCGGATCGTGGTCGCCCGTGGGTCAGGCGGGCGCGCCGACGAGCTCCTTCAGCTGACGGTAGGCCCGGTCGGCCTTCTCGCGGAGCTGCGGGTCCGAGCCGCGGCCGGCCATCATCAGGTGCATGTTCATGTGCTGATCGACGTCCCCGAAGATCGAGTTGAGGATCTCGACCTCCGCGTTGCTGCGCAGGCTGGCGTCGTCGCGGAACATGGTCGTGTAGCTGAACTCGAACTGGCGGTCGTCGATCGCGCCGGACAGGTACTGCTCCAGGATCGTCAGGTAGGGCGCGAGGTCGCTGCCGTCGGCGCCCATGGAGGCGACGGGGGGGCCGCTTTCGGGCATCCGGGCGAAGCCGTCGGCCAGGGTGTCGGGGGTGATGCTCCAGTTGTCGACGTCGAAGACCGCCTCGCCGTCGCGGAACAGGATCACCTGCGGGCTCTCGTGGCGGATGCCGGTGCGCTCGGTGACGGCGTGGGCGGCGGGTCGGGACTCGATCACGCGGATCACGCCGACCATCAGATCCTCGCGCGGCTCCAGACGCTCCTGCAGGAAGCCGAAGCCCTGCATCGTCTTGTGGCAGGTGCCGGCCTTGAAGATGACGCTGGTGGGGTACTCGGACAGGAACGACGCGACCTCGTCGGCGCTGGTCAGGTTCACGATGCGGTCTCGCAGCATAGGGACCTCCCTCTCTCTCGCGTAAGGGTACGGATGCGGGGCCGAGGAGGATGTCGCCGGCGCCGCAATCCTGAGTCGTTGTATCCGAAAACGGTCGCGACCTGGGCGAGAGGGCGCAGCGCGCGTCTGTGGCGACTGCCGCTCGGCCGGTCGCCCGTCTCGGTAGCGTCGAGGGCGAGGGACGCCCGATCGGAAGGAGCGGCGTGAACCATGACCCGACCCGCGTGAGCGACGTACGCACCGTGGTGGACCACGAGGGGCGCATCGTGGACGCGTCGTCCGCGCTGTGCACGCTGCTGGGGTTCGCGCCCAGCGAGCTCGAGGGACGTCGGTTCGCCGACGTGACCCACCCGGACAGCGCACCCGCCGGTGACGGCTTCGCCGGTTGGGTCGAGGCCGCGCTGGAGCGTGACACGCGGTTGGCCTGCCGCATGCGGACACGCGAGGGCGCGGACGTGTGGCTGGACCTCGCCTGGCGAGCGGAGAACCTGGGCGGCGAGGTGCGCTACGTCGCGACCGCGTCGGAGGGCGAGAGCCAGGTGGTGGTCACGGACGGAGGAGCCCGGTCCGGTCACCAGGATCGGATGCGGCGATTCCGCGAGAGCGTCGTCCGCTTCGCCGAGGACGCCCTGACCGCGGCCGAGCCGCGGACGTTCCACGATCGCCTGCTTCGCAGCTCGGTCGACCTGATCCCGGGCGCGCAGGCCGGCAGCATGGTCGTGCTGAGCGACGACGGCGACTACCGCTTCGTCGCGGCCGTCGGGTACGACATGGCCGAACTCGAGAAGGTCCACCTGCCGGCCACCCTGGCGGGGTTCGAACACCCGCCCGACCTGCATCGGCCCCGCTTCGTCGTGCGGCCCCGGCCTGCGCCGGAGAGCCTGGACGAGGCGTCCCGCCACGTCTTCGCCGAGCACGGCCGGGAGGACGAGCTGGTCTCCGTTCTGGTGGTCCCGATCGTGGTGGACGGTCGGATCGAGGCGTTCCTGACCCTCGACAACTTCGAAGAGGAGGAAGCCTTCGACGCCGACGCGGTCGAGATGGCGCGGGTGTCCGCCAGCCTCGCGGCCACGATCCTGCACCGGCTGCGCATGGAGGGCGCGCTGGAACGCCTGGCGTTCTTCGACGGCCTGACGGGCCTGCCCAACCGCACGCTGTTCCTCCGGCGCCTCGGGGAACGCTGCGACCGGCCACGCGACCCGAGCGATCCCCTGGCGGTCCTGCTGCTGGATCTGGACGACCTCAAACCGATCAACGATTCCTTCGGACACGACATCGGCGACGAGGTGATCCGAGCGATCGCAGCACGGTTGGAGAGCGTCGTGGGCGACGGATCGGACGTGGCGCGGATCGGCGGGGACGAGTTCGTCGTCGTCGGCGACATGACCCACGGCCGCGCCGAGGCCCTGGCCGAGCGGCTGCTGGACGAGGTGCACGCGCCCGTGTTCGCGGCCGATCACGCGCTACGCACCTCGGCCAGCGTCGGGATCGCCCTCTCCCCGCGCCACGCCCGCACGCCCAGCGAGCTGCTGCGCATGGCCGACGTCGCCATGCACCACGCCAAGACGCACCGTTCGGGTCGCGCCGTGTCGGTCTTCCGGCCCGAGATGGATGCCGCCCCGCTCGAGCGCGTCCTGCTCGAGGAGGCGATGCACGCCGCCCTCGAGCGGGAGGAGTTCGTCGTCCACTACCAGCCGCGCGTGCGCATGGACTCGGGCCGCATCGTGGGCTTCGAGGCGCTCGTCCGCTGGCACCACCCCGACCGGGGCCTGGTACCCCCCGGCCTGTTCGTGCCGCTGGCCGAATCGACGCGGCTGATCGTCGACGTGGGCCGCTACGTCCTGACGCGGGCCGCCCGGCAGGCGCGCGCCTGGCGCGATGCCGGGCACGGCGACCTTCGCGTCTCGGTCAACCTGAGCGCGCGCGAGGTCGAGGATCCCCACCTGGAGTCGAGCGTCCGGTCGGCGCTGGAAACGAGCGGCCTGGCGGGCGACGCGCTGGAGTTCGAGATCCTAGAGCGATCGGCCATGCACCACCTCGACACGACCAGGGCTCTCCTGGAGCGACTCCACGCGTTCGGCTGCCAGGTCGCGCTGGACGACTTCGGCGTCGGCCATTCGAGCCTGAGCTACCTCCAGCACCTGCGGGTCGACACGCTGAAGATCGACCGGAGCTTCCTCGCGGGGATCGACGTGGACCCGTCCCGAAGGGCGCTGGTCGAGGCGATCACGCGCATGGGCCGCACCCTGGGCCTGGTCGTGGTGGCCGAAGGGGTCGAGACGCTGGAGCAGTGGCGGGAGCTGCGCGAGATCGGGGTCGACGAAGCGCAGGGCTTCCTGTTGTCGGCGGCGCTCCCGGCGTCCGACGCGGAGGCGCTGCTCGCGACGGGTCCGCTCCTGCCGGCCGGGCTGAGCGACGTGTGATCGCACCCACGACCGAACCACGTCAGTCGCCGGACGCCACCGCCTCGCGCGGCGCCGGGCCGACGACCGGCCCGAGCGCGCGCCACGCGCCGGCGGCCAGGATCGGCGCGCCCACGGCCAGCGCGGCGAACGCCACGATCGGCGAGTCGCTGACCATGAACACCGCCACCAGGACCGTGAACCCCAGCGTCGTTCCGACCAGGAAGCGCGGCAGCGAGCGCGATCGGGCCGGACCGATCCGGCGCGCGACCTGGAACGCCGCGACGAACAGCCCGGCCAGCAGGAGCGCGGCCAGCACCTCGATCACCGGGATCCGCACGATCTCGTTCAGGTTTCCCCAACCCCGATCTGCGTAGACCCACGTCACCAGCCCGGCGTAGACCGCGACGACGCCTGCGCGCGCCCAGCGCGACAGGCCCAGTCCGTGCATTTGGGTCATCACGATCAACCCACCGAAGCCGAAGGCGAACATCGGCCAGATCCCCGCCCCCTGCCCGACCGCGACCAGGGCGCCATGGACCAGCACGGTCGCTTCCAGGACGAAGGTCCAGTACTTGTTCAGGTGCGCCCGCGTGAAGAACAGTGACGACTGGACCAGAAGCAGCATCGTGTAGAAGAAGCCCCACAGGTGCCCGGTGGTGGACACGGCCGGGTGGTACCAGAAGGTGTAGACGATCGCCCAAGCGAAGAAGTAGCCGTGGTAGCGGCGGATGAAGCGCCTGAGCTCGGCGCCCATCGGGAGCTTGGCGCCGAAGACCAGGCCGCGGCGCGGGTTCTCCAGCAGCAGGATCCACACCAGCATCACGATCACCGCGCCCTGCGACGACCAGATCGAGACGTCCTGCGCCAGCCCGTCGTAGGTCAGGTGCGTCTGGAGGACGTGCAGCAGCACGAATCCGGCGTTGGCGGCCAGGGCGATGACGTTGACGCGGTGAAGGCCGGATCCGTAGCTGGGCCGGCGCGTCTGGGCCCACCAGATCAGGCCCCAGAGCGTCAGCTGGTGCGCGAGGTACATCGTCCAGACGATGGCGCGCGTCCACCAGGTCGGTTCCGGCAGCTTCCACTCGTACCAGGAGGCGCCGATGTCGGGCAGCAGCGTGATCGCGTCCAGGCGCGGACCGAGGCCCCAGATCAGGAACGTGACGAGCGCCGAGAAGGCGACGCCGATCAGGAGGGCACGCTCGGCCGCGCCGTCGAGGGGGCCGGCGGAGGCACGCGCGGGAGCGGGTCGGGAACGGCTCATGGTCGGACGATACGCCAGTCTGGACCGCGTTGACCCCCCTCTGGCCCCCCTGCTAGACTCGCGTTCGCCGCGAACGCCCTGGAGGGGTGTCCGAGTGGTCGAAGGAGCGCGCCTGGAAAGCGCGTATACGGGTTTCCCCGTATCGAGGGTTCGAATCCCTCTCCCTCCGCCAGCACGCGCGCCCCCGTGAGTCATCGCGGGGGCGACGTCATGAACGCGCGCGCCTCTCCCGTCGCGACGTTGCGTCGACCCTGCCGCTACACCAGCCCCAACGACCGCCCCAGCACGATGGCGATCAACGGTGGCGTCAGCCAGCGCAGCGTGAACAGCCACGTCCGGCCCAGCCACCCGAAGCGGAAGCCGGTCTCGTCCATCGCGACGCGTGGACCCCACGACCATCCGACGAACAGCGCGAAGATCAGGCCGCCCAATGGGAGCATCACCTGTGCCGCGGCGAGGTCCATCCCGTCCAGGATCGAGCGGTCGAACAGGCGGACGGACGAGAGCGCCCCGTAGCCCAGCGACGGCAGGGCGGAGAGCGCGAAGATCACGGCGGCGGCCGCCAGGGCGGCCGTGCGTCGCTGCCAGCGCAGCCGCCGCATGGCGTAGGCGACGACCACCTCGAGGAGCGACACGCCGGACGACAGCGCCGCGGCGGCCAGCAGCACGAAGAACGCGAGGCCCACCAGTGCTCCGCCGGGCATCACCTCGAAGATGCCGGGGAGCACGACGAACACCAGGGTCGGACCGGTGGCGGGGTCGATCGAGAAGCTGAACACGGCCGGGAAGATGACGATGCCCGCGACGAAGGCGACCGCGACGTCCAGGGCCACGATCCGCGCGGCCTCGCCCGGCAGGCGCGCCGAGCGTGACAGGTAGCTGCCGTAGGTCAACAGGGCGCCCATCCCCAGGCTCAGCAAGAAGAAGGCTTGCCCGACGGCGGCGAGGTACGCCTCGCCTCGCGCGAAGGCCGACCAGTCGGGGGTGAGCAGGAAGCGCAGGCCGTCGCCGGCCCCCGGGAGCGTCAGCGCGTAGACGGCCATCGCCACCAGGAGCAGCGCCAGGAGCGGCATGAGCACCTGGTTGGCCCGCTCGATCCCCCGCCGGACGCCGGAGAGGACGATCACCGTGGTGAGCGCCAGGAACCCGAACGCCCAGGCCAGCGGGGCGACGGGCCGCGCGATGAACGTCTCGAAGAAGACCCCGAACTCGTCGGGAGGGACGCTCAGCGTTTCGCCGGTGAGGTAGCCGACCAGGTAGCGGCCGACCCAGCCGCCGATCACCGCGTAGTACGACAGGATCAGGACGCCGGCAGCGACCGACAGGTAGCCGGCCACGACCCACGGTTTGCCGGGGGCCAGCACCTCGAACGCCCCGACCGCGTCCGACTGGGCGCGCCGCCCGATCGCCAGCTCGGCGATCATGACCGGCAGGCCCATCACGACCAGGACGACGAGGTAGAGCAGGAGGAACGCTGCGCCGCCGTTCTCGCCGACGACGTAGGGAAAGCGCCAGACGTTGCCCAGCCCGACGGCGGATCCGACCGCGGCCAGGGTGAAGCCCAGGCGGGTGCCCCATTGCTCGCGCGGGGGTGTGCTCATGCTCGCATCGTCCCACGGGGCGTCCCGACCACGCTACATACGCCACGGTCATCCGGCCGAACGCCCCGTACGGTAGCGTCATCCGCTGAAGCACCTCCGCACCCGAAGGGAGTCCCCGCAATGCCGATCGTCGGTCCTGACCGTGCCGCTACGCCGCGTCCCCTCGTCCTCCTCGCCCTGGTCTCCTGCCTGGCATTCGCCTCGCTGGCCCTGGCGCAGCCCAGCGACGCCGAGAGCATGGGCTTCGTCGGCCCGGTCGCCAGCATGACCTCGTATCAGACCTACGAGCCCGCCGAGGAGGACCCCCGCCTCCGCCAGGAGTGGACCTTCTCCCCCGAGGGCCAGGTCACCTCGATGGTCCTCTACAGCTACAACTTCATGGACGGCTCGCTCCGGTTCCGCGGCGTGACCGCCTACGACGCGGACGGGCGCCGGACGGTTCGGGAGAACGTCGCCCCCGACGGCTCGATCGTCGGGACGACGACGTTCGCTTACGACGGCGAGGGCCGGGAGGTCGAGGAGCGGGTTCTCGACGAGGACGGCACCGTGACCCGCCGGATGGTGAGCGCCTACGACGGCGCCGGCAACCTGATCGCGCGCGAGTTCTACCGCGACGGCGAGCTGGCCGGTCGCAACGAGTACGACTACGACGGCGAGGGCCGGCGCATCGCGGCGCGCCGCTTCGACGCTGCCGGGACGCTCGAGCGCGAAACCACCTACACCGTCCCGGACCTCGAGTACGAGCGCGTCGCGTACGGCGAGGACGGCGAGGTCGAGGAGCGGACCGTCGTCGTCGAGGGGGAACATGGCGTGGTCTCGGCCGAGACCTTCCTGCCCGACGGGACGCTGGACAACGCGACCTACTTCGACTACGACGAGGCCGGGCGGATCGTCCGCCGCGAGGACGCCGTCACCTACGAGGTGCTGGGCGAGGAGCAGCGCGACAGCTCGGTCACCGTCTACGAGTACGAGTTCGACGACGTCGGCAACTGGGTCCGGCGGACCACGCTCGAGGACAGGGGCATGGGACCGGAGCCGATCGACCTGCGGGTACGCGAGTTCACCTACCACTGAGCCGGTTCGAGGACCGCCTCGCCACGCGGACCTGCCCGGCGTGCGGCGAAGCGGCCCTGGGTCGTACCTGCGACCTCAGGTAGGCGACCCCGGGTCGCTCTCGGCCTCGACCGCCCGCAGCACCTCGTCGGCGCTCACGACGCGGCAGAACTCACCGTCCAGCGATGCGAGGTGCACGCGCTGCACCGTCGCGGCGTCGATGACGGTGCCGTCGGCCGCCGGGCGATCGAAGGCCGCGCAGGCGTCGGCGACCAGCTGCACGTCGAAGCCGAGGTTGCCGGCCATCCGCACCGTGGTCGAGACGCAGTGGTCGGTCGTGAAGCCCGCGACCGTCAGGGCGTCGTGGCCGGCGGCGCGGAGACGCGCTTCGAGGTCCGTGCCGATGAAGGCCGCGTTGACGTGCTTGACGAGCACCGGCTCGCCCGGCAGCGGGGCGGCCTCGGGCTTGACCGCGTAGCCGGCCCGCTCGGGACGGAGTGGCGAGTCCGGCTCGGTCGACGCGTGGTGGACGTGCACGACCGGCCAGCCGGCATCGCGCCAGGCGCTCAGGAGCCGGCCGACGGTCGCGTCGACCCCGTCCGGGTGGCGACGGCCCAGGGCAGGATCGTCGAAGGCGCGTTGGACGTCGATCAACAGCAGCACGCGGGGCGTCACGCGCGAAGCCTAGCAGCCGAGGGGGTCGTCCGGACGACCCCGCCATGAAGGTGCCGCCCCCGTGCGAGGCGGGGGCGGCGGGTCCGCGTCCTGGTCCGTTGGAGGGGATCGGCGCGAGGAAGAGGCGCGGCGAATCGCCGCTGCGAGGGGGTTCGCGTCAGCTCAGGCGGGCACGCCGACGGCGGCCTGGATGGCTTCGACGAACTGCTTCTTGGGCTGCGCGCCCAGGACGCGGTGATCGTTGGAGGCGCCGATGATGGTGTCCGGCACGCTCGAGATGCGGTAGGTCTGGCTGAGGACCGGGAACTCGTTGGCCTCGACGCCCTCGGCGACGATGTTCTCGTTGGCCATGGCGAGCTCGAACGCGGTCAGGACCGCCCGCGGGCAGTAGGGGCAGGTGGGGGTCACGAAGGTCTGGAGCAGCAGCGGCTCGGCCAACTCGCCGACCTTGTCGTCGACCTCGTCCTCGGACGCGACCATGCGGATCGCTTCCAGCAGGGTGGTGAACTCGTAGCCGCTCGGCAGGCCCAGGAAGCGCAGGTTGGTGCGCGTCTCGCCCTTGCGGCGGAAGACGATCGTGGGCGCGCGGGTGATGCCGGCCGCCTTGGCCGCCTCGTCGTCGGCGATCGCCGTCTCGGTGACGGTGACGTGGTCGCTCAGCTCGGCCAGTTCGCGCAGCAGGGCGAGCGTCTCGTCCTGGTAGCCGGTGGCGTCGCTACCGGGGACGACGATCGATCCCCCGGTGTAGACGACCAGCTCGACCTCGTGCGCGAGGTCGGCCAGCATCGGCCGGACCTGTTCCTTGACTTCGTCGTTCAGCAGTGGCTCCATGGATGGTTCCTCCTTCGTCGACGAGGAGATTACCATATACCCCGAGGGGGTATGTGGTGCGAATGACCCGGACGCGCTCCCGACCGCTCACGGGGGGCCCATCGGCCGGTGGTAGGCTGCCCAGAAGATGCGTGCTGGTCGTGCTCCCGACGAACTCCGTCCGATCTCGCTGGAGGTCGGCGTCAACCGCTGGGCCGAGGGCTCGGCCCAGGTCGCCTGGGGCGACACACGCGTGCTGGCGACCGTCAGCGTCGACGAGCGCCTGCCGCCCCACCTGCGCGGCGGCGGCGTGCGGCACGGCTGGCTCACGGCCGAGTACGCGCTGCTGCCCAGGTCGACCGAGGTTCGCCGCCCGCGCGAGCGGCTCTACGCCGGCGGGCGGACGCAGGAGATCCAGCGCCTCATCGGACGCGCCCTACGCAGCACCGTCGACCTGAACGCCTTTCCCAAGCGCACGCTGGTCGTGGACGTCGACGTGCTGCAGGCCGACGGGGGCACGCGCTGCGCCGGGATCCTGGCCGGTTACGCGGCGCTGCACCAGTTGGCCGACCGCGCGATCCGCGACGGCAGCCTGTCCGAATGGCCGCTACGGCACGAGCTGGCCGCCGTCAGCGTCGGCCTGGTCGAGGGCGAGGCCCGCACCGACCTGGACTACCGCGAGGACGACGCCGCCACGCTGGACCTCAACGTGGTCGCGACCGGCGACGGTCGCCTGATCGAGGTCCAGGGCGGCGCCGAGGGCGCGCCGATCGACGCCGAGGCCTACGTCACCCTCATCGGTCGCGGCGTGACCGGCGTGCGCACCGTGCTGGACGCCGTACGGGGGGCGCTGGCGTGACCGCCTGGACCCGCCTGGTGCTCGCGACCGGCAACCCCGGCAAGGTGGCCGAGCTGGCCGGACCGCTGGGCGAGCGAGGGATCGAGGTCGTCACCGCCGCCGACGCCGGCGTCGACGCCTTCCCGCCCGAGGACGGCGCCAGCTACGACGACAACGCCATGGTCAAGGCCGGCCACGTCGCGACCGCGACCGGCCTGCCCGCCCTGGCCGACGACTCCGGCCTGGAGGTGGACGCGCTGGGCGGCGCGCCCGGCGTGCACTCGGCCCGCTTCGGCGGCGACGGTCTGACCGACGGAGAGCGCGTCGCGCACCTGCTGGCGCGCCTACGCGGCGTGCCGCAGGCGCACCGCGGCGCCCGCTTCGTCTCGGTCCTGGTGCTGGCCACCCCCGGCGGTGACGTCCGTCGCTTCGAAGGGACGTGCTCGGGCCGCATCCTGGAGGGGCCGCGCGGCAGCGGCGGCTTCGGCTACGACCCGGTGTTCCGGTCCGACGACCTGGGCAAGGCCTTCGGCGTCGCCACGCCGGCCGAGAAGCGCTCGGTGAGCCACCGCGGGCGTGCCCTGGCCGCGTTCCTGGCCTGGCTGGACGGCGACGAGGCGCGCACCGTCCTGACCGCTCCCCCGACCCGCTGACCCACCCCGCGCCCGCCACGCCCGAGGAGGCGTCATGACCCCCGTCCGCCGCATCGTCACCTGGCTCGTCCCCCTGCTGGTTCTCGCCCTCGCCCCCGCCCAGGGCCTCGCCCCCGAGGCCGAGGCGGCCCTCGCCGAGGCCCGCGCCGCGACCGACGCGGCCATCGCCGCGAACGCGCCCGCCTTCCCCGATCAGCCGCTGTGGGCCGCCGCGATCGACGCGGCCCAGCGCGCGGTCGACCTCGCGCCCGACGACGCCCGCACCCTGGGCCTGCTGGCCGAGGCGTACACCCGGTCCGGCTTCCACGGGCCCGCCTGGACCACCTGGACCCGCTTCCTGGACGCTGGTCACGGCCTCACGCCGGAGTGGACGCCCCTGTTCCTCGCGACCGGCGAGGAGCTGGCCTGGTCCGCTTACGAGCGTGGCGACCTGGACCGCGCCGCGGAGATCCACCTCGACGTGCTGGAGACCGTGCCGTTCAGCAAGGAGTCGCGCGTCTGGGTCGCCCGCATCCGGATGGAGCAGGGCCGGCCGCTGGACGCCCTCCCCTACTGGGAGGCGGTCGTCGGGCAGGATCCGGACGACGCGCGCGCCCGCTACTTCCTGGGCCTGGCCGAGGACCAGGTGCGCTGGGGGATCGAGGCGGCCGACGCCTTCCGCGCCGGTGTCGCCGCCTACGAACAGGGCGACATGGACGCCGCCCGCCGCGCCCTGGAGCGCGCCACCCGCGCCAACGATGCCTACGCCGAAGCATGGGCCTGGCGCGGCCGCATCGCCTACGAGGCGTCGTCGTGGCTGGCGGCCGAGCGGCTCTACGCCCGCGCCCTGGAGCTGGCGCCGGACAACGCGACCTACCGCTGGTTCCGCGAGGCATCGCGCCGTGAACTGGCGGCCGAGGAGGCCGCGGAAGCGGAGGCGGCTGCAGCGGCCGCGGAAGCGGAGGCGGCCCAAGAGGCCCGCGAGGCCGACGGCGCCGAGGAGCCGCCCGACGCGCCCTGAAGCCAGGGTCGCGGTGACGCCGCACCGGTACGCCTAGGCTGACGCCGTGTCGGACGCGTCCACCCTGCTGATCCTAGGCGACCAGCTGACCCGCCAGGTCGGACCGCTCGCCGCGCCCGACGCGCCGCGGCGCGTCCTCATGATCGAATCGCTCGCCCTGCTCACCGCCGGACCGATCCACGCGCAGAAGGCGACGCTGTTCCCCTCGGCGATGCGGCACTTCGCCCAGGAGCTGCGCGACGCCGGGCACGAGGTCGACTACCTCCAGCACGACCACGCGGCCGCGGGCGGCTTCGCGAGCGGCGTCCAGGACCACCTGCGCCGCAGCGGCGCGCGCACCCTGATCACGATCCGGCCCAACGACCACGGCGTCGCCCAAGCGATCGAGGACGCCGCGCGGCAGGCCGGAGCGGAGGTGGACGAGCGTCCCAACGAGCTGTGGATCTGCACCGACGCCGACTACGACGCCTGGGCCGAAGGGCGCACGACCCTGCGCCTCGAGGACTTCTACCGGACCATGCGGCGCGCGACCGGCGTGCTGATGGACGACGACCAGCCCAGCGGCGGCCGCTGGAACTACGACGCCGACAACCGCGCCCCGCCCCCGCGCGACCTGCGACCACCCGCCGTGCCCGCCTTCGAGCCTGACGCGATCACGCGCCAGGTTCAGGACGAGGTCGAGGGGTTCGCACACGCCTGGGGCCAGGTCCGCCCGTTCGCCTGGCCGGTGACGCGCGCGCAGGCGCGAACCGCCCTGGACGCGTTCCTGCGCGAGCGCCTGCCCCGCTTCGGCACCTACCAGGACGCCATGATCACGGACGAATCGTTCCTGTGGCACTCGACCCTGTCGGTGCCGCTGAACCTCGGCCTCCTCCACCCGCGGGAGGTGATCGACGCCGCGATCGCCCACGCCGAGGCGGCCGGCGAGGACGTCGTGCCGATGAACGCGCTCGAAGGCTTCGTGCGGCAGGTCCTGGGGTGGCGCGAGTTCGTCCACCAGGTCTACCGGACGCGCGGCCAGGAGATGCGCGACGCCAACGCCCTGGACGCACGCGCCCCCCTGCCGCCCGCCTTCTGGGGCGCGCCCACCGACCTGCGCTGCCTGGGCACCACGGTCGAGAAGCTGCGCCGGACCGGCTACACCCACCACATCGAACGGTTGATGATCCTCGGCAACCTGGCCCAGCTGAGCGCCAGCGATCCGCTGGAGGTGCTCGCCTGGTTCACCGCCACCCACCTGGACGCGCTCGATTGGGTGATGGTGCCCAACGTGCTGGGCATGAGCCAGTACGCCGACGGCGGCGGCATGACCAGCAAGCCGTACGCGGCCGGCGCGAACTACCTGAACCGCATGAGCGACGCCTGCGCCGGCTGCCGCTTCGACCCCAAGAGCAAGGACGGCGACGACGCCTGCCCCGTGACCGACTGGTACTGGGCGTTCATCGACCGGCACCAGGAGCGCTTCGCGTCCAACCACCGCATGCGCATGATCGTGGCATCCTGGCGCAAGCGCGACGCGGACGAGCGCGCGCGGCGGCTGCGGCGGGCGGAGGACCGCCTGGCCGCCTTCCGCGACGGCCGGCTGTAGGCCTCCGCGCCGCCCCGCGAGGCGTGAACTCCTTCATTCGCACGGGCGACTGTGAGCCAATCCTCGCCTCGCGCACCACGGCGCGCCTACCATGACCGCCCGGGACGGAGGATCGCCATCGACGACGAGGTTCGCCAGGCACGTCGCGCACGCAGCAAGGCCTTCGGGAACCACTTCCAGGCCGTCTTCCAGAGCCGCTACCTGTGGCTCTGGCTGTTGACGCCCGACGGCACGCTGGTCGACGCGAACGACCTGACGCTGGACGCCGTCGGCGTCGAGCGGGACGCCGTCGTGTGGCGCCCGGTCTGGGAGACGCCCTGGTTCGATCGCGACCCGAGCCTGCGCGAACAGCTGGTGCACGCCGTCGACCTGGCCGCGAACGGCGAAACGTTCCGCGCCCGCGTGGACCTCTATGCCCAGCGCGGCCTGCGCCACGTCGACCTGATGCTGCGGCCGCTGACCGACGCGTCCGGCACCGCCAACCTGCTGATCCTCGAAGCGAACGACCTCAGCCCGCTCCAGGACCTCGAGCGCGATCGCGACGTGCTGATCGAGGCGATCGCCGCCGGCGTCGTGGTGTACGGGGTCGGCGGATCGATCGAGTTCCACAACCGAGCGGCGCTGACGCTGCTGGACGATCCGGAGGTGACGCTGCGCCCCGACGGACGCCTCGTGGACGAGGACGGGCGCGCCCTCGACGCCGAGCGGCTGCCGGCCCGCCGCGCCCTCGCGACCTCGCAGTCGGTCCTGGCCGAGGTGATCGGCCTGGCCGGTCCCGACGGCGTGCGCTGGTTGCGCGTCGACGCGCACCCGCTGCACCACCCCGAACGGTCCTCGCCGCACGGCGCCGTGGCCGTCTACCGCGACGTGACCGAGCTGCGTCGGCAGCGCCGGCTGATCGAGCACCACACCCACCTGGACCCCCTCACCGGCCTGCCCAACCGCAAGGCGTTCTTCACCGAGCTGGCACGCTCCTTGGCGGCCGGCGAGTCGCTGGCCATCCTCGACCTGGACATCGACGGCTTCCGTCGCATCAACGAGGGCTACGGACACGAGATCGGCGACAAGCTGCTCGCCTGGCTGGGTCGACAGTTGGAGCGCACCGTCCGTCCCGACGACGTGCCCGCACGCTTGGGAGCGGACGAGTTCGGGGTGCTGCTGCGCGGCGTCGAGGACGAAGCGGACGCGCAGGTCGTCGCGCAGCGGATCCGCGCCCGACTCGAAACCGGCCCGAGGATCGATGGGCGCCGCATCGAGGTCTCAGCCACGATGGGGATCGCCCGAGGCCAGGAGGGCATGGAGGCCGAAGCCTTGATGCGCGAAGCGGACTACGCCCTCGCCCACGCCAAGCGGCACGCGCGCGGTCGGGTGCTGGTCTTCGACGAGCAGCTGGGCGAGCGTCGGACGCTGCAGCTGGGCATCGAGGGCGAGCTGAACCGCGCCACCGAGCACGAAGAGTTCGAAGTACACTACATGCCCCTGGTCGACGCCAAGGGCCACGGGATCGTCGGCGCGGAAGCGTTGATGCGCTGGCGCCACCCGACCAAAGGCCTGCTCCCGCCGGCGGAGTTCATCCCCGCGGCCGAGGAGAGCGGCCAGATCGTCAAGATGGAGGCCTGGCTGCAGAAGGTGTGCCTGGGTCAACTTCGGCAGTGGAACCGGGCTCGGCCCGACATGCACATGTCCCTGAACCTGTCGGTGCGCCAGCTGGAGCGTCCCGACTTCGTCGAGCGGTTCGCGGCCGTGCTGAACGAGAGCGGCGTCGCACCCGGCAACGTCATCGCCGAGGTGACCGAGACCTTCGCCATGCAGCACCCGCGCGACGCCGGCCGCATCCTGGAGGGCCTCGCGGACCTGGGCGTCGGCCTGGCGATCGACGACTTCGGCACCGGCTACTCGAACCTCGGCCAGCTGCAGCACCTGCCGTTCCAGATCGTCAAGATCGACCGCGGCTTCCTGCGCGACGTGCCCGAGGACCAGCGCAACTTCGCCCTGGTCCGCACGATCATCGCCATGGCCCAGTCGCTGGACCTGCGGATCATCGCCGAAGGGGTCGAGACCAAGACCCAGGCCGACTTCCTCTACTGGGAAGGCGCCAACTGGCTGCAGGGCTTCCACTTCGGTCGGCCGATGCCGGCCTCGACCTTCACCCAGGTCGCCCTCGGGGGCATGCTGCCCCTCGCGGACCTCTAGCGGACCAGCGGCGGGTCGTCGCCGGACTCGTCCGCGTCGAACCGGCCCGCCCCTTGCGCGGCTCGGGTCGTGGAGT
>CAZJGU010000002.1:0-92433 GCA_964545455.1 uncultured bacterium
CTGCTGGGACGGGGCGCGGGCCTGCTGATGCAGGGCGCGCCGTTCCCGGTCCCGGCCGCGCTGGCCGCGACGGCGGTGCTGGCCGTGGCCCTGGTGGGCCTGGCGCTGACGGCCTTCGGTCGCCGCGACCTGTGAGCGGGCCGGCGGGGCGGCGGGGGTAGGCTCGGGCGCGTGAGCCTCGACGCCCTGCTCTTCGACCTGGACGGAACGCTGGTCCACACCGATCCGCTGCACTTCGTGGCCTGGCGAGCGATGCTGGCGGCGTACGGGATCGAGATCGACGAGGCCGGCTACGCCCGCGAGGTGTCGGGCCGCCACAACCCCGAGATCGTGGCGGACCTGCTGCCGCACCTGAGCGTGGACGAGGGCCGGCGCTTCGCGTCGCAGAAGGAGGCGCGCTTCCGCGAGGTGGCGGAGGCGGCGCTGCTGCCGATTCCGGGCGTGCGCGAGGTGCTGGCGCGAGCCCGGACGGCGGGCCTGGCGACGGCGGTGGTGACCAACGCGCCGCGCGAGAACGCCGCGTTCATGCTGCGCGCGCTGGGGCTGGCGGACGCGTTCGACGCGTTGGGGATCGGCGAGGAGGCGGCGGCGGCCAAGCCGGACCCGGCGCCGTACGCCGAGATGCTCGAGCGCCTGGGCGTGCTGCCGGAGGCGGCGCTGGCGTTCGAGGATTCGCCCAGCGGCGTCGCCTCCGCGCGGGGGGCGGGCTTGACCGTGATCGGCCTGACGACCACCCAGTCCGCATCCGAGCTGTCCCGGCATGGCGTGCGGCTGGCGGTGCGGGACTTCCTCGACGCGCGCCTCTGGGACGGACCGTTAGCCCAGCTGCGCGGGCCGGCCGGGCGCTAACCGTCGAGGTCGAGGAACGGCGCCGGGATCCATCCCTGGACGCGGCCGTCCGGGCCCTCCCATCGCACCAGGAAGAAGTCGAGGGTCGGGTTGATCTGCATCATGACGACCTCGACGCGCGCTCCGTCGGGCACGAGGCCGGTGACCTTCGCACGGAGGTGGCTGTCGTAGAGGTGAACACGCTCGAAGACGAGGCGCCCGTCGTAGCGCCCGCTCACGGACCCGGTCACGCCATCCCCGAGCGGCGTCGGGATGCCGCACTGGTCGGGATCGGGGTTGTCGTCGAACGGAAGGGGCGGCGGGGGAGGAAGCGGTGCGTCCGGCGAGGCGTCGTTGGCGGGTTCCGGCGAACCGGTGGCCGATGCGAGCGTCGGCCCAGCAAGGAGGAGGATGAGGAGCGTCACGGGAACGAGCATCGAGACACGCATGCCCGTACCGTGGACGAAACAGGGCGGGGCGTCGGTCGGATTCGCGACGGAGCGACTTGACGTACGGGGCCCGTTCGGACTAGCGTACGCACATGTTTAGTCGCGCCACAACTTTTTGCGAGGAACCCCACAACCGCCATGGGGCACGCTCGCACGCTTCCCGAAGGATCGGCCCCTGGACCCTCGTCTCGGCAATCCTCGCTGTCGCCACCCTCGCCACGACCGCCGCCCCCGCATCGGCCCAGGGCGACCCCGTCCGCGTCGTCGCCACCGTCGGCATGATCGGCGACGTCGCCGCCGAGCTGGCCGCCGGCTGCGCCGAGGTCGCCACGTTGATGGGCCCCGGGATCGATCCGCACCTGTACCAGGCCACCTCCGGCGACGTGCGCGACCTGGGCCGCGCCGACCTCATCCTCTACGCCGGCCTGACCCTCGAGGGCCAGCTGGGCGAGGTGCTCGCGCGCTTCTCCGAGCGCACCCCCACCCTCGCCGTCGCCGAGGCGGCCGCCGGCCCCGCCGAGCGCATCCGCACCAGCTCCGCCTACGGTGTCGACCCGCACGTCTGGATGGACGCCTCGCTGTGGGCCGGAACGGTCCCGGTGATCGCCGACGCGCTGGCGGCGGTCGCGCCCGACTGCGCATCCGGCTTGCGCACCCGCGCAGCCGAGACCGAGACGACCCTCCTCGCCCTGCACGCCTGGGTCGCCGAGGCGGTCGCCACCATCCCCGAGGTCCGTCGCGTCCTGGTCACCGCCCACGACGCCTTCGCCTACTACGGCCGCGCCTACGGCATCCAGGTCGCCGGCATCCAGGGCGTCAGCACCGAGGCGGAACCCTCGATCGCCGACATCCGTGCGACCGCGCGCACGATCGCCGACGCCGGCGTCCCGGCCGTGTTCATCGAGACGACGATCAACCCCCGCACCATCCAAGCGGTGCTGGACGCCGCCGCCGACCTGGGGCACGAGGCGACGCTGGGCGGATCCCTCTACAGCGACGCCATGGGCGAGCCGGGCACCCCCGAGGGCAGCTACGTCGGCATGCTGCGCGCCAACACCGTCGCGATCGTGACCGCCCTCGGCGGCCGCGTGCCACCACTGCCGGAGGCGCTCCGGCCGTGGGCCGAACGCTACGGCGTACCGATGGACCTCGCCGGCGAGGCGCCGTGAGCGACGTCCACGAACCCGGGTTGGCCGTCCACGTCGAGGACCTGACGGTCGCCTACCAGTCCAAGCCGGTGCTGTGGGACGTCGACTACGACGTCCCACCCGGCGTTCTGGCCGCCATCGTCGGTCCCAACGGCGCGGGCAAGAGCACGTTGATCCAGGCGATCCTGGGCCTGGTGCGGCCGACCGCCGGGCACGTCACGATCCACGGCCGCCCCTACGCCGAGCAGCGCCGTCGCGTCGGCTACGTGCCCCAGCGGACCAGCGTGGACTGGGACTTCCCCACCACCGTCGCCGGCGTGGTCGGCATGGGCCTCTACGGCGAGCTGGGTTGGCTGCGCCGGCCAGGACGGCGCGAGCGGGAGCGGGTCGACGCCGCGCTGGAGCAGGTGGGCATGAGCGCCCACCGCGACCGCCAGATCGCGCGGCTCTCCGGCGGCCAGCAGCAACGCACCTTCCTCGCCCGCGCGCTGGTGCAGGACGCCGACGTGGTCTTCCTGGACGAGCCGATGGCCGGCGTCGACGCCACCTCCGAAGCCGCGATCCTGGAGGTCCTGCGCGCCCTGCGCGACCGGGGCACGACGGTGATCGTCGTGCACCACGACCTGCAGACGGTGCGCGCCACCTTCGACCACGTCATGCTCCTCAACGTCCGCGCCGTCGCGCAGGGACCGGTCGAGGAGGTCTACAACGCCGAGAACCTGCACGCCACCTACGGCGGGCAGGTCGCCCTCCTGGACGCCGCCGCCCGGTCGGCCTGACGTGGAGGGCTGGGCCGCCCTGGCGAGCGACTACACCGTCCGCACCGTCGCGGCGGCGGCGCTGCTGCTGGGCGTGACCAGCGGCGCGCTGGGGTCGTTCGCTGTGCTGCGCAAGCAGAGCCTGCTGGGCGACGTGCTCTCGCACGCCGCGCTGCCGGGCGTGGCCCTGGGGTTCCTGATCGCGGGCGGCCGCTCGTTCGCCGGCATCCTGGCGGGCGCGCTGGCGACCGGGGTCGCAGCGGCCCTGCTGATGCTGCTGCTGGCGCGCCGCAGCCGCCTCAAGACCGACGCGGCGCTGGGGATCGCGCTGGGCACCTTCTTCGCGGCCGGCGTGGTGCTCCTGAGCTACGTCCAGGGGCGGGCCGGCGCGGGCCAGGCGGGCCTGGAAACGTTCCTCTTCGGCCAGGCGGCGGCGGTGCTGCGCTCGGACCTGGCGCTGATGGCCGGCATCGCCGCCGCGGCGCTGGTCCTGGTCGCGGCGTTCTGGAAGGAGTTCGCCGTCACCACCTTCGACCCCGCCTTCGCCGCGTCGCTGGGCCTGCCGGTCGCCTGGCTCGAAGCGGCGATGACCGCGATGATCGCCTTGGCCGTGGTGCTGGGGCTGCAGATGGTGGGCGTGGTGCTGATGTCCGCCATGATCGTGGCGCCCGCCGTCGCGGCGCGCCAGTGGACCGACCGCTTGGGGACGATGGTCGTCCTGGCCGCGGCGTTCGGCGCGATCGGGGGTCTGGTGGGCGCGGTGACCAGCGCGCTGGCGCGCGGCCTGGCGACCGGTCCGTTGATCGTGCTGGCGCTCACGGCGCTGGCCGCGGCGTCGCTGGCGTTCGCGCCCCGCCGCGGCCTGGTCGCCGCCCTGCTCCGACGGCGCCGCGACCGACGCGCCCTGGGCGAGCGCCGGGTGCTGGAGGCGCTGGACGCGTTGGCCCGGCGCCACGACGACCCCGCCTACCCGGCGGAGGAGAGCATGCTGGACGCCTACCTCGGCACCGCCTCGCGCCCCACCCTGGACCGCCTGCGCCGGCGCGGCGCCGTCCGCCGCACCCGCCACCGGCCCGACGAGGGCGACCATTGGCGCCTCAGCGCCGACGGCCGGCGCGAGGTCGCGGCGCTCCGCTCGACCGGTCCGCGCGGTCCGGACGGGGAGGACCGCCCGTGAGCGCCCTGCTGGCCTCCGTCCCGTTCACGATCATCGCGACCGGCGCCCTGGTGGGGGTCGCCGCATCGCTGCTGGGGACCTTCCTGGTGCTGCGCGGCGACGCCATGACGACCGACGCCATCGCGCATGCGATCGTGCTGGGCATCGTGCTGGTGTGGCTGGCGACCGGCCAGGCCTCGGGCCCGGTCCAGATCGTCGGCGCCGCCCTGGCCGGCCTGGCCAGCGTGCTGATCTCGGACCTGCTGGCGCGCAGCCGCCGGATGGCCAGCGACGCCGCCATCGGGCTCACCTTCCCGGCGCTGTTCGCCGCCGGCGTGCTGCTGCTCAACCTCTACGCACGCGACGTGCACATCGACGCGCACACGGTGCTGCTGGGCGAGATCGGCTTCGTCTGGCTGGACACCGTGCCGGTCCTGGGGGTCGAGGTGCCCGACGCGCTGCTGTGGATGGCGCTCGCCACGCTCGTCAACCTGGTCTTCGTCGTCGTCTTCTTCAAGGAGCTGGAGCTCGCGACCTTCGACCGTGCCCAGGCCGCCGCACTGGGCCTGGCGCCCGGCGTGCTGGCCGTCGCACTTCTGGGCCTGACCAGCGCGACCGCGGTGGCGGCCTTCGACGCGGTGGGCGTGGTGCTGTTCCTGGCCTTCGCGATCGTCCCGCCCGCAGCGGCCTACCTGCTCACCGACCGGCTCTGGCGCGTGCTGGTGTACGCCGCGGGCATCGCCGTCGCCTCCAGCATCGTCGGCTACGGCGTGGCGGTGGCCTGGGACGTGTCGATCGGCGGGACGATGGCGCTTGTCCCGGCCGTCTTCCTGGTCGCGGCGTTCCTGCTGGGTCCCCGCTACGGCCTGCTGGCGGCCGAGCTGCGCCGCCGCGGCCAGGTCGAGGCCAACCAGAACCGCGCCCTGGCGGTCCACCTGCACCAGCACGAGGGCGACGCCGACGCCGCCGAGGAGAACGTCGTGGGCGCCCTCTCCAGCCACCTCGGCTGGCCGGACGGCAAGGCGCGGGCGGTCGTCGCACGCTGCCTGGACGCCGGGCTGGTGCGGCGCGACGGGGAGCGGCTCTGGCTGACCGAGGCCGGCCGGGCGGCGGCGCGGGAGATCCTCGATCCGACGCGGGCCGCGCCGGCCCCCGCCCTGCAGCGGTCCTAGCGACCCTCCGCCGACCTCTGCTACGGTCGGCCGCGGTCCGGTCACGTGCGGGCCGGACGTCCCGCCCCCCTTCGCCCCACCCTCGGGAGGTCCCATGCACCACCTCGACCACCCGCCCCGACCCCTTCGCACCCTCGCGACCGGCCTGATCCTGGCGATCCTGGCCCCGCTCTGCGCAGCGGCCCAAGCGCCCGATCCCGCCTGGACCCACCGCTTCGGCGGCGACGGCAACGAGCAGGTCTTCGACCTGGCCGTGGGCCGCGACGGGCGCGCCTACCTGGCCGGCGTCACCGACGGGCGACTCGAGCGTCCCGTCACCGGCTTCTTCGACCTGGTCGTCCACGCCGTCGACGCGGACGGCGTGCCGCTATGGACCCGCCAGATCGACCTGGGCGAGTTCGAGTTCCCCTACGCCGTCGCCCTCGCACCGGACGGGGACCTGATCGTCGCCGGCACGGCCGACGGCGAGGTCGACGGGCCGTCCGCGGGCGGGGACGACGCCTTCGTGCTGCGCCTGGCCCCGGACGGCTCGGAGCGCTGGCGCATCGCGTTGGGCAGCGAGGGCCGCGATCAGGCGCTCGCGGCCGCCGTCGCCGCGGACGGCACGATCCTCGTCGGTGGCCGCAGCGACGGCGGCCTGACCGGCACCGTAGCGGGCGGCTACGACGCGTTCCTGATCGCATTGGACCCCGACGGCCGGGAACGCTGGCGGCGCGGCATCGCCAGCGACGGCGACGACGCCGTCCGCGTCCTCGAGCCCATGCGCGACGGTGGGATCCTGGCCGGCCTTCAGTCGAGCGGCTCCCTGGGCGCGCCGAACCAGGGCGGAATCGACAGCTACCTGCGGGCGTACGACACGGAGGGCCAGGTCGCGCGGACGGCGTCGCTGCACGCCCCCGAGGACCTTCGCGTCTTCGGCGCGGTCGAGCGCGAGGACGGCGCCTGGATCGTCGTGGGCGCCGGCCCCGAGGGCGCCGACGACGGTGCCAATGTCCCCGTCTTCGCGCGGGCGATCACGCCCGACGGCGAGGTGGCCTGGTCGGCCACGCTGGGGCCCGCCCGGCGCGACCTGGAGCACGACGTCGCGATCGCGACCGATGGCACGATCGTGGTGACGGCGTCCACCGAAGCGGACGTCGCCGGCACGAACGCCGGCGTGGTGGACGCGCTGCTGACCGGCCTGACCCCCGACGGTCAGGTCGCCTGGACGGTGCGCCTGGGCTCGCCCCGCTTCGACGCGGCGGCGGCGGTGGCGGCGGGACCGGATGGCGTCCGCGTCGCCGGTCACGCCTCGGGCGGCCTGCCGGGCGGCGAGCCGGACGACGACTTCGACGGTGACGGGTGGCTCTGGCGCTACCGCTTCTGACGCCACCGGCACGGACGCGCCTGGCGCGGGCCTCGGCGCCGCGCCAGGCGCGCCGCGCGGAGCTTCAGAGCGCGGATCCCAACCCGTTCAGCACCATCTGAACCGCGATCATGATCAGCAGCATGCCCATCAGGCGCGCGATCGCCTGCAAGCCGCGCTCGCGCAGGAGCCGGTAGAGCGCAGGGGCCGACAGCAGCACCGCCGCCGTGATCCCCCAGGCCAGCAGCACGGCCGCGACCCAGCGGCCCATCGCGTCCGGCGCGGTCCGCGCCATCAGGATAACCGTCGCCATCGCCGACGGCCCGGCGATGAGCGGGATGGCCAAGGGCACCAGGAACGGCTCGCCGTCCGGCTGGTGCCCCAGCAGCCCCTCCGGCCGCGGGAAGATCAGGCGTAGGCCGATGATGCCCAGCACGATGCCGCCCGCGATGGTGACCGACTCGCGCTGGAGGCCCAGGAAGTCCAGGATCGCCTGCCCGGCGAACAGGAACAGCAGCAGGATCGCCAGGGCGAACCCCAGCTCCCGCGCGATGACGCGGCGACGCCGGGACGGTTCGACGTCCTCCAGCAGCTTGAGCACCAGCGGCACGTTCCCGAACGGGTCCATCACGAACAGCAGCACCGTCGCCGCCGACCCCACGCTGGCTCCGAAGTCCATGACGCCCTCCCGTCGCGGTGCCCCAGCCTAGCCCGGCGGCGAGCGAGGTTGACGAAGCGGCGACGGGCCGCGATGCTCGACCCATGCGCCTCGCCCCTCGATCGATCCTCCGCACGCTGCTGATCGCGTTCCTGCTCGGCGGGATCGCCCATGGCCAGGACGGCCGGACCTGGACCGACTGGTCGGTCGCCGCGCCGGGTCCCGACTGGCGCACCTGGGTCGCCCCCGACGCGGGTCTCGCCCTGCTCCTCCCGCCCGGCCACGCGCTGAGCGCCGCCGGCGACGGCCTCTGGTACCTGCACGGCTTCGTCGGCGGCGATCCGACGGTCCCCGACGCGACGCTGCGCTGGCTGTCGGACACGGACCTCGCGGCCGCCCTGGCCGACACCTTCCCGCCGGACGCGATCGCCGAGCCGTGGCGCTTCGGCGACGACGCGACCCGCGGCCTGCGCGTGGTCGCGCGCGGCGCAGGGCCGGACGGCACGGCGTACACGCAGGCGGGCTACCTGATCGCCGGCGAGGGCGGCGTCCTGCGCCTGTCGCGCTACGAGAGCTTCGACTGGGCGCCGTTCCACGCGGTGGCCACCAGCCTGCGCTGGGTGCGCGTCGTGAACGAAGGGGCTCCCGAGTGAGGACGATCGGCCTGCTGGGCGGCATGAGCTGGGAGAGCACGGCGCTCTACTACCGACGCATCAACGAAGCGGTGCGCGACCGGCTGGGCGGCCTGCACTCCGCCCGGATCGCGATGGTCAGCGTCGACTTCGCCGAGATCGAGGCGATGCAGGCGGCCGGCGACTGGGGCGCGGCCGGGCAGGCGCTGGCGGCCGAGGCACGGCGGCTCGCGGCGGCCGGCGCAGGCGTGATCGTGCTCTGCACCAACACCATGCACCGCGTCGCGGAGGCGATCGAGGCCGCGACCGACGTGCCGCTGCTGCACCTGGCCGACGCGACCGCCCAGCGCATCCGCACGGCCGGCCTGGACACGATCGGCCTGCTGGGCACGCGCTACACGATGGAGATGGACTTCTACCGCGGGCGCCTGGAGGCGCACGGCCTGCGCGTCCTGACGCCGGACCCGGACGCGCGCCGGGAGATGAACCGCGTGATCTTCGAGGAGCTGGTGCTGGGCCGGGTCGAGGAGGCCTCCCGCCGGCGCGTCGCCGGCATGGTCGCCGACCTGGCCGCCGCCGGCGCGCAGGGCGTGATCGAGGGCTGCACCGAGATCACCATGCTGGACCTGGGCGCGCTGACCGACCTGCCCCGCTTCGACACCACCGCCATCCACGCCGAGGCGGCCGTCGACTGGGCCCTGGCCGAGGACCCCCCGGAGGCCCCGCCCGCTTAAGGTTCGGATAAGGTTCGCCGGCGATCCTCTTCCCAACGACGCGCGACCCGCCGGGCGCCGTCGACGGAAGGGAGAGACCATGCTGAACCGACCGAGGCTCCTCGTGAGCGCCGCGATCCTGCCGCTGCTGCTGATGGCCTGCAACCCCGGAGGCCTGACCGATCCGTCCGGCACCTCCGTATCGGTGCTGTTCCGCGGGGCCGCCGCGTCCGCGGCCACCGGCCTGCAGACGGCCGACACGACCACGCTCCCCATCGAAGGCTCCAACGGGACGCTGGAAATCACCTCGATCAAGGCGATCGTGTCCGAGCTGGAGCTCGACTGCGACGACGACGCGAGCAGCTCCTGCGCCGAGTTCGAGCGCGGCCCCGCCTTCGTGACCGTGCCCCTCGGCGCGACCGAGGTCGAGATCGCCGACGCCGCCGTGCCGCCCGGTCGCTACGACGAGTTCGAGTTCGAGATCGAGGACCTCGACGCGGACGACGACGACCTGGACGACGAGTCCGCCGCCATGACCGCGCTCCTGGACGACATCCGCGCCACCTACCCCGACTTCCCCTCGGACGCCAGCATGATCGTCGAAGGATCGTTCACGCCCACCGGAGGCGACGCCGCCCCATTCGTCACCTACGTCGAAGCCGAGATCGAGATCGAGCTGCCGCTGGACCCGCCGCTCGAGGTCGCCGAGGGCGACGGCCCGGTGATCGTGCCGGTCACCATCGACCCGAGCGTGTGGTTCACGCTCCCGGACGGCAGCGTCTTCGACCTGAGCGCGTTCGACTACGACACGACCGGTGAGATCCCCGAGATCGACGTGGACGTCGAGGGCTCCTTCGACGTCGAGGTCGAGTTCGACGACGACTGACGACGGTCGCCACGACCGTGCGGACGCCTCGGTCCTCGCGACGAACACGCCGGGGGAGGTGCCACGCGCACCTCCCCCGCTTCCTGGCACGCCGCGACGTACCATCGCGCCATGAACGATGGCGACCCGACCGACCTACCTGCGCACGTGCGCGAGAACCGACGCTACTGGGACGCCATGGCCGGCGACTGGGTCCCCGCGGGCGAGCGGAACTGGGCCGCCCAGGATCCGACCTGGGGCATCTGGGGCGTGCCGGAGTCCGAGCTGGCGATGCTGCCGGAGGACATGACCGGCCTCCGCGTCGTCGAGCTGGGCTGCGGCACAGGCTACGTGTCGGCCTGGATGGCGCGCCGCGGCGCGCGCGTGACCGGCATCGACGCCTCGGCGCAGCAGTTGGCGACCGCTCGCCGCCTCGCGGCCGAGCACGGCGTCGACCTCGAGCTGGTCCACGGGAACGCCGAGGCGACGCCCTTCCCGGATGCGGCCTTCGACTTCGCGATCAGCGAGTACGGCGCGGCGATCTGGTGCGACCCCCACCGCTGGATCCCCGAGGCGTTGCGCCTGCTGAAGCCGGGAGGCCGGCTGGTGTTCCTCGCCCACCACCCCCTGGCCACCGTCTGCAGCCCCTGGAACGGGGAGGCGATCGAGGAGCGCCTGATCCGGCCCTACTTCGGCCTGCACCGCGTCGATTGGACCGAGGTCGAGGTCGACCCGGGCGGGATCGAGTTCACCCTGCCCCTGTCGGACTGGATGGCACTGTTCCGCCGGACCGGCTTCGTGCTGGAGGACCTACGCGAGCCGCGCCCGACCGAGGGCGGCACCGAACCGGTGTTCTTCGTGACGGCCGATTGGGCCCGGCGCTGGCCCAGCGAGATCGTGTTCAAGCTGCGGAAGACCTGAGCACCGTTAAACCTGGGCTCTTGCCTAGAACATGACCATGGTGTGTGCCCATGCTCTATACTGGCATGGGAGGTTGGGACCATGAGCAAGCAGGTGTCCAAGTCGCAGTTCAAACCGAAGGTGCTGGCCTTGCTGCGCGAGGTCGAACGTACGGGCGAACCCCTCGTCATCACCGATCATGGCCGCCCCGTCCTTCGAATCGAGCCGCATTCGCCGACCGCTGACGTCATGGCGAGGCTACGCGGCTGCGTCGTGACGTACGTCGATCCGACCGAACCCGTCGGCGCCGAGGACTGGGAAGCGAACGCATGATCCTCCTGGACACGCGTGCATGGCTCTGGTGGCTCTCCGACCCGACGCGCCTGAGTCCGACCGCGCAGGAGCAGATCGAATCGGCCGAAGCACAAGAGGGCATCCATGTGTCGGCCATCAGTGCCTGGGAGGCAGCGATGCTGGTGAGGAAGGGCAGACTCGAGCTACGCCTGCCCGTCCGTGACATCGTTTCGGCGTGCCGTCGCTTGCCCTTCCTGCACTTCATCCCCATCGGTCCAGAGATTTCGATCGCTTCCGTCGAAATCGACGGGCTGCACCCCGACCCGGCCGACCGGCTCATCGCAGCGACCGCCCGGCACGAGGGACTGCTCCTCGTGACCCGGGACGAACGCCTGCACGCATGGCCGGGCCTGCGTACGGTCTGGTAGCGCTCCTCACCCCCGCTCGAACACCGTCGCGTTCGCCATCCCGCCGCCCTCGCACATGACCTGAAGACCGGTGGCCGCGTCGCGCTGCCGCAGCGCATGCAGCAGCGTCGCGGTGAGCTTGCTCCCCGACGCGCCCAGTGGATGCCCGTTGGCGATCGCCCCGCCGTGCACGTTGACGCGCGCCAGGTCGCCCCCCGTCTCGGCCGCCCAGGCCAGGACCACCGGCGCGAACGCCTCGTTCACCTCGATCAGGTCGACGTCGGCCAGCGTCATGCCGGCCCGGGCCAGCGCACGCTCCGTGGCCGGCACGACCCCCATCAGGTTCAGGATCGGATCGGCCCCGACGGCCACCGAGGATCGGACCCGCGCCAGCGGCGTCCAGCCCTCGGCCTCCGCCCGCTCGCGCGAGACGACCAACGCCGCGCCCGCGCCGTCGGACAGCTGCGAGGCGTTGCCGGCGTGGATCACCCAGTCGATCTCCGGGAAGCGCACCGCCCAGCCGTCGTCGCGGAAGACCGGCTCCAGGCCCGCCAGGGTCTCGGCCGTGGTGCCGGGGCGGACGCCCTCGTCGCGGGTCAGCGTCTCGCCGGTCGGGCCGTCGCCGCGGTCGACCGCCAGCGGCATCAGCTGATCGGACAGCACGCCGGCATCGGCCGCGGCGGCCGCACGCCGGTGCGACTCGGCTGCGAAGGCGTCCAGCTCCGCACGCGATAGGCCCCAGCGGGCCGCGATCAGCTCGGCCGAGATGCCCTGCGGCACCAGGCCCCCCGGGTAGCGGGCGGCCAGCCGCGGGCCGTACGGATCGGCACCCTTCGCGGCCGAGAACATCGGCACGCGCGACATCGACTCGACCCCGCCGACCAGGACCAGGTCCGCGTCACCCGCCCGGATCGCCTGGGAGGCGAACTGCAGCGCCTGCTGCGACGATCCGCACTGCCGGTCGATCGTCGCGGCGGGCACCGCCTCCGGCAGCCCGGCCGCCAGCGCGGCGTTGCGCGCGACGTTCACCGCCTGCTCCGACGCCTGCCCGACGCAGCCGACCAGCACGTCGTCCAGCAGGTCCGGCGGCAGCGACGCGGGATCGAGGCCCACCCGCTCCAGCGTCGCCTCGAAGGTGCGCGCCAGCAGGTCGACGGGGTGCCAGCCGTGCAGCGCGCCGCCCGGCTTGCCGGGGCGGGCGGGACGGCCCTTGCCGACGGGCGTTCGCACGGCCGCGACGATGACCGCGTCACGGGGTCCCGGGGCGCTCACGCCGGCCCCTCCGGCGCGCGCCGCAGGCCGCACCAGGACGCGATGAAGCGGGTCAGCACCCGGGTCACGTCGTGCACGCTCTCCAGGTCCACCCACTCGTCGACGCCGTGGATGGCGTTCGCGCGCGGGCCGTAGCAGGTGGTCGGGATGCCGCCCGCCCGGCCCAGGATGCGCGCGTCGGTCGTCGCGGTGCTGGCCAGCGAGGCGGGCGAGCCGCCCAGCACCGCCGCGTGCGCCTCGGCCAGGGCCGGCAGGGGCCCCTCGTCCCGCCCGATCTCGTACGGTTCCGCCTGGAAGCCCACCCACTCGATCCGGGGCGGGGAGGCGGCCAGCGCGTCGTCCTGCGCGGCGAAGGCGCGCAGCCGGGCCTCGATCTGCCCGGACAGCTCCGCCGCCGTGGTCGCACCGGGGAAGAAGCCGACGCGCGCCTCGAAGGTGCACGACGCGGCGACGGAGGAGGGCCACTCGCCCCCCTGGATGCGACCGACGTTGACGTTGATCGGGTGGACCGCGTCCGCGTAGGCGGGGTGGCGCACCTCGGGCGCATTCATCTCGGCCTCCATGCGGCGCAGCTCCTCGGTCAGGCGCCAGGCGGCGCGGATCGCGTCGGCGCCGGCGGTGGCCTCGAGCACGTGCGTGGGCCTTCCCTGCACCGTCACGCGCAGCCACAGGACACCCAGCTGCGCGGTCAGCAGCGTGTGGTCGAACGGCTCGGGGATCACCGCCGCGTCGGCGGTGTAGCCGCGCTGGACGGTCGCCAGGGCGCCGTTGCCGGTGCACTCCTCCTCGATCACGCTCTGCAGGATCAGCTCCGATGCGGGCTCGAAGCCGGCCCGCCGGATCGCCAGGAAGGCGTGCAGGAAGGCGGCCACGCCGGACTTCATGTCGCCCGCGCCGCGGCCGTACATGCGGCCGTCCTCGATCACCGCGCCGAAGGGCGGCCGGGTCCAGGCGTCGCTCGGGCCGGCGGGCACGACGTCGACGTGCCCGTTGAGGATCAGCGAGCGACCGGCGGGGCGGTCGACGTGGTGGACGCCGACGACGTTCGGGCGATCCGCCGCGTCCCAGTCGACCGGCGAGTAGCCGGGCAGGTCCTTCAGCGCGGCGTAGTCGATCGTCCAGGCGTCCACGGCCAGGCCGGCGTCCTCGAAGGCGTCGGCCATGCGGGCCTGCACGCCGGTCTCGTTGCCGAGGGTGCTGTCGTGCATCACCAGCTCGGCCGTCAGCTCGGTACGGGCGGTGCGGCCCACCTCGACCGCCGCGTCCAGATCGGCCAGGACCGCGTCGTCCAGGGTCACCAGGTCGCTCATGTCGGTCTCCTCCTCAGGCGTCGTCGGTCGTCGCAGCGGCGTCGTCGGAAGCGACCGACCAGGGACGCACGTCGCTGGCGTCCAGATCGGCCCCCGTCGCGGCGCGGACCTCGTCCAGCGTCACGCCGGGCGCGAGCTCCCGCAGGCGGAAGCGGTCGCCGGCCGGCTCCAGCACCGCCAGCTCGGTCACGATCGTCGTCGCGCAGGCGCGCGCGGTGAGCGGCAGAGTGCAGCGCTCCACCAGCTTCGGGGCGCCGGCGCGATCCCGGTGCAGGGTGGTCACGACGACGCGCGGCACCCGTTGCGCCAGCTCCATCCCCCCGCCCACGCCGGGCGCGGCCCGGCCGGGCACGCGCCAGTTGGCCAGGTCGCCCCCCGCGTCCACCTCGAAGGCGCCCAGCACCGCCACCGTCACGCGCCCCGAGCGGACCAGCGCGAACGAGGTGACGCTGTCCAGGTAGGCCGCGCCCGGCACGACCGTGACGTAGCGGCCGCCGGCGTCGATCCGGTCGGGATCCTCCTGGCCGGGCGCCACCTCCGGCCCCATGCCGACGATGCCGTTCTCGGCGTGGACGAGGACCGACCCGTCGCGCGGCAGGAAGCGCGCGACCTCGGTCGGAAGGCCGATGCCCAGGTTGACCAGGTCGCCCGGCGCGATCTCCCGCGCGGCGCGCGCCGCGATCCGCTCGCGCGCGGCGGCGCGGTCGGCGCCGCTCACGGCCGTTCCCCCCGCCGGATGCGCGCCGCCTTGCTGCCGGGGTCGAAGTCGGCCGGCACCTCGACCACCGCGTCGACCACGGCGCCGGGCGTGTGGACCGCATCGGGGTCCAGCGGCTCGTCCACGATCCGGTCGACGCTGGCCCACACCCGATCCGCGGCCAGCGCCATGGCAGGCGCGAAGTTGCGGGCGGTGGCGTGGTAGCGCAGGTTGCCGTAGCGGTCGGCGGCGGCGGCGTGGATCAGGGCCACGTCCGCCCGCAGGGCCGGCTCGACCGTGTGGGTGCGGCCGCGCCAGACGACCGTCTCGCGCGGTTCCGGGGTAGCGGGCAGCAGCTCCGGGTCCAGGTCGGCCAGGAACGCCGGCAGGCCCGCGCCACCGCAACGGATCCGCTCGGCCAGCAGGCCCTGGGGGTGGATCTCGACCTCGATCCGGCCCTCGTTCCAGGCGGCCATGGCGTCGCGGTTGAGGCCGATGTGGGTCGACACCAAGCGGCGGATGCGCCCCTCGTCCAGCAGCCGCCCGACGCCGATGCCGGGCTCGTTGGCGTCGTTCTTGACGACCGTCAAGTCGCGCCCGCCGTGCCGCGCCAGCGCGTCCAGGAGCAGGAACGGCGTGCCCGGCTCGCCGAAGCCGGAGACCAGCACCGTCGCGCCGTCGGGCACCTCCGCCGCCAACCGGGCGGCGGCCTCCAGGGCGGCGTTCGCGGGGTGGACGCCGGTCACGCGGCGTCGGCCAGGTCGCCCGCCAGGCGCGTCAGGGCGCGGTCGAGGCGTTCGAGCAGCTCGTCGATCTCGTCCTCGGCGATCGTCAGGGGCGGCGCGACCAGCACGTGGTCGCCCGACAGGCCCCCGCCGCCGCGGCGCGGGTAGATCAGCAGGCCCTCCTCGGCCGCCAGCACCGTCGCGCGCTGGCCGATCGCCGCCTCGAAGGGGTACGGCTCGCGCGTGTCGCGGTCGGCCACGAACTCCAGGCCCCACAGCATGCCGCGACCGCGCACGTCGCCGATCATCGGGTGGCGTTCCGCCAGGTCCCGCAGGCCCTCGCCCAGGCGGGCGCCCAGCGTCGCCGCGCGCGCCACCAGGTCCTCGTCGTCCAGCACCGCCAGCACCTCGCGCCCGACGGCGCACGACAGCGGGTTGCCGGCGTAGGAGAAGCCGTGCGGGAACGAGCCGGCGTCCAGCACCGTCTCGGCGATGTCGTCGCGGCAGGCGACCGCGCCCAGCGGCGTGTAGCCCGCCCCGAGACCCTTGGAGAGCACGACGATGTCCGGCCGGGCGGCGGGCTCCCAGTGCTGGTAGGCGCAGAAGGCGCCGGTCCGCCCCGCACCGGTCATGACCTCGTCGTAGATCACCAGGATGCCGTGCCGGTCGGCGATCTCGTGGATCCGCTCGAAGTACCCGTCGGGCGGCACGATCCCGCCGGTGGACGCCCCGCCGATCGGTTCCAGCACGAAGGCGGCGACGGTGGTGGGGTCCAACGACTCCAACGCGCGCTCCAGGTCCTGCGCGCAGGCCAGGTTGCAGGTCGGGTAGCTCAGGCCGAACGGGCAGCGGTAGCAGGTCGGCGCGGTCACGTGGTTGGACTCGGTCATCATCGGCGCGTAGCCCTCGGTGAGCGGCCGGTAGCCGGTCGCCGCCAGCGCGCCCAGGGTGGATCCGTGGTAGCTCGGGAAGCGGCTGACGATGCGGTAGCGCGCGTCGTCGCCGCGGGCGTGGTGGTAGCTGCGCGCCAGCTTGATCGCCGTCTCGACCGCTTCCGATCCGCCCGAGACGAAGAAGACGCGGTCCAGCCCCTGCGACAGGTGGTCCACCAGGGCGCGGGCCAGGTCCACCGCCGGCTCGTTCTCGAACTGGGTGCGGTAGGCGAAGGTCACCTTCTCGGCCTGGCGGCGCATGGCCTCCAGCACGCGCGGGTGACCGTGGCCGAGGTTCGCCACGACCGCACCGGAACAGCCGTCCAGGATGCGCCGGCCGTCCTGGTCGATCAGCCAGACGCCCTCGCCACGGTCGACCATCGGCAGCTCGGATCGGGTCTGGTAGAAGAGCGGGTTGCCAGCGGACATGGGGGCACCCTACGCCCTTCGTGCGTGGAGGGGAAGCGTGTGTCCCGGTCGCCCACCGGGAGCTTCGTCCGTAGCGGCGGTCGGCGCCCCCGCTAGCCTGGCGGCACCATGATCACCCGCGTCGAGATCGACGGCCACACGACCTTCGCGGACGTCGCCCTCGACCTCGAGCCGTTCACGATCATCGCCGGCGCCAACGACGCCGGCCGCTCCAACCTGGTCGAGGCGTTGCTGCTGCACCGGCTCGCGGACGGCGGCGACCTGCCGGCCCAGCGGGTGTCGGACGGCATGCTGCGCGCGCCCTCGTGACGCTGGTGTGCGACCCCGAGGTGACCGGTCCGATGATCGTCGAAGAGCCGGAGGCCGGTCTCTACCCCTGGCGCGTCCTGGAGCCGCTGGACCTGCTCCGGGCCTTCACGCCGGGGCGACGCGCCGAGCGGCTGTGGGCGCGGCGCCGGGCGACCCGCCCGGCGCCTAGCTCGCGTCTCTCAGCTCCCCCTCCAGCATCCCCATCCGGATGGCGTCGTGGAAGGCGCCGTCCTGCCAGAGGGCGTCGCGGCGCACGCCTTCGTGCCGGAAGCCGAGCTTCTCGTAGACGTGAATGGCACGCGGGTTGAAGGCGTAGACCTCGAGCTCGACACGGTGGAGACCCAGCTCGTCGAAGCCGTAGGCGAGCATCAGCCGCGACGCCTCGCTCCCGTAGCCACGGCCCGTCAGGCCGACGGCGGCCAGCGCGATGCGGAACGAGGCGCGCCGATCGAGCGGCTCGATCTCGTTCAGCACAACCTCGCCCAGGTAGGCGCCGCTTTCGTGGTCGGTGATGGCCAAGTCGATCCGGTCGTCCCGGTCGTCGAGCCCAGCGCACCAGGCACGTACCTGTGCGCGCGTGAAGGTGCCGCGCGTGCCGGTGAGTCTCAGCGTCTCGGCGTCCTGCAGAGATTCGAACATCGCGTCCGCGTCGCGCTCGTCGAGCGGGCGGAGGCGGACGCGGCGACCTTCGAGGATGGGGCGGGGGCGGAGGTCCATGGTCGGGGGGTACCACGCCGGCGGGGGCGCCCGGCACGACCCGCTAGTCGCGCTTGCCGAGGATCCCGCGAATCAGCCGCTCGAGCCCCAGCAGGAACATCGCCAGGATCACCACGCCCAGAAACGTGAACACGCGTGCGTCGCCCGGCGTCGCCACGATGGCGACGAGAGCGAGGACGAGAAAGCCGATGCCGACGTTGCGACGAAGGTTGCTGCCCATGCAAGGACCGCCTTTCCGACCGTTCGGGTCGCGGCCACCCTAGCGGGCGTCGGACTGGGCGGCGGTTCAGGCGTCACCCAAGGGTCCGGGCTCGCTTCCGGCACGAAACAGGCGCCCGGCCGAAGCCGGGCGCCCTGGGTGCGTGCGTGAACCGAGCGGTTCAGCGACCGCCAGGAGCCTGACGGGTGACGGTGACGTTGGACGCCTGGAGGCCCTTGTTGCCCTGCTCGACGTCGAACTCGACCTCGTCGCCCTCGTAGAGGTTGCGGTAGCCGTCTCCCTGGATCGCCGAGAAGTGCACGAACACGTCGGACGAGCCGTCGCCCTGCTCGATGAAGCCGTAGCCCTTCTCGGGGCTGAACCACTTGACCTTGCCTGTTGCCATGTTTCGTTCCCTAACCTGCTGCGCGGCGCGCAGCCATGCGTGCGTCCGGGCGGCGGCCCGGCTCCATTCCGAAACGATCTTTCGGAACACTCGACCATACGTCATGCGACCGCGGCCTGTCACCCGGTCATCCGTCCCAGGCAGCGCACGACCCGGCCCCTGCCCAGGCCGCGCGGGACCCGTCCTCGACGCCGTGGCGCGTCCGCCGCGCAGCGCGTACGATCGTGCGACACGTCCCTCGTCGCGACCCCCACCCTGGAGAGGATCCCCATGCCCGACACCCTCGCCCGTGCCGACGTTCCCACGGATCAACGCTGGGACCACGCCGACCTGTTCGCCGACCTCGACGCCTTCGACGCCGCCCTCCGCGAGGTCGAGGAGCGCCTGCCCACCCTGGCCGCCTTCCGCGGCACGCTGGACCAGGGACCGGAACGCCTGGCCGCATGGCTGCAGGCCGCCGAGGCGCTCGAGCGCGACGTGGGTCGCCTGCGCGTCTGGACCGCGATGGCGTCCAGCGTCGACGCGAACGACGAACCGGCGCGCGAACGGGCGGACCGGGTGGGCGCCCTCGCCTCGCGCATCGCGGAGGCGACCGCTTTCGAGGTCCCGGAGCTGCTGGCGATCGGGACCGAGACCCTGCGCGACTGGCTGCGGGATCCCGCCCTGGCCGACCGCGAGCGCTGGCTGCAGCGCCTGGAACGCGACGCGCCCTACGTCCGCAGCGCCGAGGTCGAGGCCCTGCTGGGCGCGCTGCGTACCCCCTTCGCGGGCGCGGCGGCCAGCCACTCGATCCTCGCCAACGCCGAGCTGGACGTGGCCCCCGCGCACGACGCGGACGGGGTCGAGCACGCCGTCACCCAGGCGGTCGTCTCGACCCTGAAGGGCAGCCCCGACCGGACCCTGCGCGAGAGCACCTGGACGAACTACGCCGACGCGCACCTGGCCCGCAAGCGCACGATGGCCAACCTGCTGGTGACCGGTGCGCGCCAGACCAACCTGCTGGCGCGGGTGCGGGGCTACGACGACGCGCTGGCCATGACCCTGGGGCCGCTGGAGGTGTCGCGCGACGTCGTCGACGCCCTGCTCGAGACCTTCCGCGCCAACCTGGGCGTGTGGCACCGCTACTTCGAGCTCAAGCGCCGCCACCTGGGCCTGGACCGCCTGCGGCCCTGGGACGTCGACGCGCCGGTCAGCCCCGCCCCGCCGACGGTCGGCTACGAGGAATCGATCGACTGGCTGTCCACCGCGCTGGCACCGCTGGGCGAGGAGTACGTCGCCACGATGCGCCGCGGCGCGCTGCAGGACGGCTGGGTGGACCGCGCGCCCAACGCCGGCAAGCGCATGGGGGCCTTCAGCACCTCCTGGGGCGGCAGCAAGCCCTACATCATGATGAGCTGGACCGACGATCTGGGATCGGCCAGCACCCTGGCGCACGAGCTGGGCCACTCGATGCACTCGTGGTCGTCGTGGCGGACCCAGCCGTACCCGTACGCCCGTTACACGCTGTTCGCGGCCGAGGTCGCCAGCAACTTCAACCAGGCGATGATGCGCGACCACCTGTTCGAGCAGCGCGCCGGCGACCGCGCCTTCGAGCTGGCGCTGATCGACGAGACGATGGCCAACTTCGGCCGCTACTTCCTGATCATGCCGACGCTGATGCGCTTCGAGCTGGAGCTCCACCGCCGTGCCGAGGCGGGCGAGGGCCTCACGGCCGACGCGTTGAGCGAGCACCTCGCCGGCCTGTTCGCCGAGGCCTACGGCCCGGCGATGGAGCTGGACGAGGAGCGGGTGGGCATTACCTGGGCGCAGTTCCACACGCACCTCTACGCCCGCTTCTACGTCTTCATGTACGCCACCGGCATCGCCGGCGCGCACGCCTTCGCGCGGCGCATCCTGGACGGAGAGGCGGGCGCGGTGGACCGCTACCTGGCGTTCCTGCGCGAGGGCGGTCGCACCCCGCCGCTGGACGCGCTGCGCGCGGCGGGCGTGGACCTCGCCTCGCCGGACCCGGTGCAGGACGCCTTCGACGTGCTGAACCGCCACGTCGACCGCTTCGCGGCGCTGATCGACGGGTGAGCTCCCCGCCACCCCGCGCCCGCGACCTGGGCGTGCCGTTCGACGGCACGCCCGGCCGCTGGAACGCGCTGACCGACGTGCCGGGGGTCGAGGTCGGCGTCCGCACCCGGATCGAGGGCGACCCGGACGACCCGGCCGGCGGGCCGGTCGTGCGCACCGGCGTCACGGCCGTCCACCCGCTGGGCCGCGACGCCGAGGAGGGCGTCGCCGCCGGCCGCTTCGTCCTGAACGGCATGGGCGAGATGACCGGCACGGCGTTCCTGGATGAGTACGGAGCGCTGTACGGGCCGCTGGCGCTGACCACCACCACGTCGGTCGGGATCGTGCGCGACGCCCTGGTCGCCTGGTCGCGCGACCGCGGGCTTCCCGAGAGCGTGCTGCGCGGGCGGACCAAGCCGGTCGTGTCGGAGACCTGGGACGGGATCCTGAACGACGCCTACGGCCAGCACCTGACGGCCCAGGACGCCTGGGTCGCCCTGGACGCGGCCGTCACCGGGCCGCCTCCGGAAGGATCGGTGGGCGGCGGGACCGGGATGATCTCCTTCGGCTTCAAGGCCGGCACGGGAACGGCGTCGCGCACCGTCCAGCACCCGCTGGGCCGCTTCACGCTGGGCGCGTTGGTCCAATCCAACTTCGGGCGCCGGCCGCAGCTGCGCATCGCGGGCGTCCCGGTCGGGCGGGAGATCCAGGCACCCCTGCCGCGCCTGCCGCGATCCGCGAGGCCGACCGGCGACCGCCTGGACCCCGGCCCGCACGGCGACGGATCGATCGTCGTGATCCTCGCGACCGACGCGCCGCTGCTGCCCTCGCAGCTGGTCCCACTTGCCAAGCGCGCGTCGCTGGGCCTGGGGCGCGTGGGCAGCATCGCGGCGACCAGCTCCGGCGACCTGTTCCTGGCGTTCTCGACCGCGAACCGCTCGCGCTACGGGGCGCGGCGGCTGCGGCGCTTCGACGCGCTACCGACCGAGACGCTGGACCCGCTGTTCGAAGCGACGGTCGAGAGCGTCGAGGAGGCCATCGTCAACGCCCTGGTGGCCGCACGGCCGATGACCGGCGTCGGCGGGGCGTACCTGCCCGCCCTGCCGCACGCGGCGCTGCAGGAAACGCTGGCGCGCTTCGGACGGTTGAGCGACCGGTCCTGAGCCGGCCCGCCGGCCGAATCGTGCCCCACGTCGAGGGCGCGCGAGCGTCCTCGTGGTAGCACGAGGCATGCGTTCCCCCGTCCCCGTCGCTCGCCGTGCGCGCCGTGCCGCGCTGACCGCGCTGGCGGTCGCGACGCTGGGTGGCGGGGCGATGGCCGCCTCGAGCGTCTGGTACGCCGGTGACGGACCGGACGGCCGCCCCACCACCCTCGAGGTCACGGTCGACGCGGACGGCGCAGCCCGCGGCCGGGTGTTCCAAGCGCCCCCGCCCGCTGGCGCGCGACCCGGTCTGGACGTCGTCTTCGAGGGCACCGCCGCGCGCGAGGAGGACCGCGTCCGGATCGACGGGCGCGCCCACGGCCTGGGCCTGCCCGCCGACGGGGCGGCGCTCGTCCTCGTCGCCGACGGCGTCGTCAGTCGCGCGCGGGACGTGGTCGAGCTGGACCCGCTGGGCGCGGCGCTGGCGACCTTCCTGCCGGACGAGGGGCCACCGTGGCGCGCCTCGCTACCGGCGATCGCGACCGGCGTGCGCTCCCGAACCACGCTGGACGACGGCAGCCTGGAGGTCTCGGCCACCGGACCGTTCTTCTACGCGCCCCCCTGGTCGGAGCTGCAGATCGCGCCCGACCCGACCGACCTGGCCGAGAGCATCCTGAGCGGCCTGGAGCAGCGCGCCGCCGACCCGCGGGCGGTGTCCGCGCTGTGGTGGGACGAACGCGTCGTCGAGGTCGCCACCCTCACGCCCGAGCTGGTCAGCGTGCGCCTCGACTTCTACGCCTACACAGGGGGCGCGCACCCGAACACCTGGTACGCCTTCGCGAGCTGGCTGCGCGAGGACGACGAGTGGCGACGCGCCGACGCCTGCTCGGCCCTGCGCGCGCTCGGCTACCGCTGCGACCCGGCCGCGCTACGCACGGCGATCGTCATCGACCTGCTGGGGCAGGAGGCCGCTTGGGTGGTCGAAGGCTCGGTGGACGCGACGACGCCCTGGCTGCTGGACCCGTTCACGGTGACGCCGCGCGGGCTGCGTTTCGACTACGCGCCCTACGACGTCGGTCCGTACGTGCAGGGACCGTTCCAGGTCCTGCTGCCGTTCGACACCCTGCCCGCCCGCTGATCCGCGGCCCGGGACGCACGTCCTTCGGACATCCGCCCCTGGCGCCCCCGGTCCAGGCGCGGCAGCCTGACGCATCGGCGACCGCGGGCGGCGCCGTCGGAAGGGACGACGCGTGAACTGGATCCTCGGCTTGTCGGCGGCACTCCTGGCGGTCCTTGCCCTCGGTTGGGGCGGCCTGCAGGTGGCCGCGCCGCCGTTCCCCAGCGTCACGGAGGCGGCCGGCCCGACGGCGCGCGCGTCGATCCCGGCAGGCCTGCCCGCGCCGGTCAAGCGCTTCTACCACGTGCTCTACGGCAGCACGCTGCCGGTGACCGAGTCGGCCGTCCTGACCGGCCGGGCCACCCTGCGGATCGCCGGGATCGACCTGCCCACCCGCTGGCGCTTCACGCACGTCGTCGGCGAGGGCTACCGGCACGAGATCGTCGCCTGCTGGTTCGGCCTGCCGATCCTGCGGGTCGACGAGCGCTACGTCGACGGGGACGCCGTCCTCGACCTGCCCTTCGGGCGGGAGGAGGGACCGGCCGTCGATCAGGGCGCCAACCTGGCGATGTGGACCGAGGCGGTCTGGTTCCCGGCCGCGCTGGCCACCCACCCCGCCGTCCAGTGGACCCCGATCGACGACACCACCGCGCTGCTGCGCGTGCCGTTCGGCGTCCGGACCGAGACGGTCGTCGCCCGCTTCGACCCGACCGACGACCTGCTGGTGCTGTTCGAAGCGATGCGCTACAAGGGCGCCGACGCGAACACCAAGACGCTCTGGCTGAACATCGCCGACGCCTGGGGCGAGGTGGACGGGCAACCGACCGTCACCGTCGCCAAGGTCCAGTGGCTGGGCGACCTGCGGCCGTGGGCCGACTTCCGGATCGAGTCGCTGGCCCTCAACGTGGCGGACGCGCAGGCGCGACTGACGGCGCCCTGACCGGTCGTCCCTGGCGATGACCGGGCGGCCGTGCCATGCTCGGCGCCATGCCGAGCCCCGCCCCCGACCCGACCCGCGGCACGCACCAGGCGCTGCCCGACCCCCGCAACGACGGCGTCCTCGTCTGGATCGACGGCACTCTGGTCCCACGCGAGGACGCCAAGGTCTCCGTCTTCGACTCCGCCTTCCTGGTCGGGGACGGCGTGTGGGAGGGCCTGCGGCTGGTGCACGGACGCTTCGCGCACCTGGACCGGCACCTGGACCGGCTGTTCCAGGGTGCCGCCGCGATCGGCCTGGAGATCGGGAGGACGCGCGAGGAGCTGCACGACGCCCTGCGCGCCACGGTCGACGCGAACGGCATGCACGACGGCTGCCACGTGCGGCTGATGGTCTCGCGCGGCACCAAGAAGACCCCGTCGCAGGATCCCCGCCTGGTGGTCGGCGGCCCGACGATCGTGATCATCGCCGAGCACAAGGCGGCCGATCCCGACGTCACCGCGGCCGGCATCCGCCTGTTCACGGCGGCGACCCGCCGCCCGCCGCCCGACACCCTCGACCCCAAGCTCAACTGCCACAGCAAGCTGCACGAGGTGGTCGCCCTGGTCCAAGCGTTGAACGCCGGCGCGGACGAGGCGCTGATGCTGGACGTGCGCGGCTTCGTCGCGACCTGCAACGCGACCAACTTCTTCGTCGTGCGGCGCGGCGAGGTGTGGACCTCGACCGGGCAGTACTGCATGAACGGCATCACGCGCGCGCTGGTGCTGGAGATCGCCCGCGACCTCGGCATCCCGGCCTGCGAGCGCGACTTCTCGCTCAGCGAGGTGTACGACGCCGACGAGGCGTTCGTGACCGGCACCTTCGGCGGCCTCACGCCCGTGACCGAGGTGGACGGCCGCCCGATCGGAGCGGGCGCCGTGCCGGGTCCGCTCACGCGCCGCCTCTCGGCGCGCTACCGTGAGCTGCTCGCCGCGGAAGGGAGCGCCGCATGAGCGCCGGCATCGACCTGAAGATCCAGCCGGGCGTCCGGCCCGATCCGAACGTCCTGCGCCTGTCGATCTGGTCGGGGCCGCGCAACGTCTCGACGGCGCTGATGTACGCCTTCCGCTCGCGCGCCGACACCGTCGTCTTCGACGAGCCGTTCTACGGCCACTACCTGTCCACGCACGACGTCGCCCACCCCGGCGGCCAGCGGGTGCTGGACGAGATGGACACGACCGGCACGCGCGTCATCGACCGCGTGATCCTGGGCGACGCGCCGCCCGCCGGACCGGGCACCCTGGGCTACGCCGCGACCCGCCATCCCGGCCCCCTGCCTGCCGGCACGCGCGTGCGGATGTACAAGAACATGGCGCACCACCTGCGCGGCCTGCCACCCGCCTTCATCGAGAAGATCGACCATGCGCTGCTGACCCGCGACCCGCGCGAGATGCTTCCGTCGCTGGCCGAGAAGATTCCGCACCCCACCATCAACGACACCGGACTGGGCGAGCAGGTGGCGCTGCTGCAGCGCCTGCGCTACCTCGGCAAGGAACCGGTCGTGCTGGACGCCAAGCGGCTGCTCGAGGATCCCGAGGGGGTGCTGCGCCGCGCCTGCGAACGCTGGGGCATCCCCTGGGACCCCGCCATGCTGACCTGGGAGGCCGGCCCCAAGCCGGAGGACGGCGTGTGGGCCGAGCACTGGTACTCCGCGGTCCACGCCTCGACCGGGTTCCAGCCCTACCGTCCGCCCGAGGAGCCGTTCCCGAAGCACCTCGAGTCGCTGCTCGAGCGCACCACGCCGTTCTACGAGATGCTCCTGCAGCACGCGGTCTGAGGAGGCCGCCCCGCCATGAACGAGCTGCCCCCCGTCCTGATGGTTTTCCTCTACGCGCTGATCACGGCGCTAGCGACCGGTCTGGGGGCGCTGCCCCTGCTGGCGCTGCGGCGCGTACCGGAACGCTGGATGGGCCTCGCCAACGGCGCGGCCGCCGGGCTGATGCTGGCCGCCAGCTTCCAGCTGGTGCGCGAGGGCCTGGAGTACTCGATGCCGCGCACGGTGCTGGGCATGCTGATCGGCCTGGCCGCGATCATCGTCAGCCAGAAGCTGCTGTCGGGCGACCACGAGGTGTCGGTGGCCGAGCTGGACGGCGCCTCGGCCCGCAAGGCGCTGCTGATCCTGGGCGTCATGACCGCCCACTCCTTCGCCGAGGGGATCGGCGTCGGCGTCTCGTTCGGAAGTACGGTCGCCTTCGGCGTCGTCATGTCGATCGCCATCGCCGTGCACAACGTGCCGGAGGGGCTGGCGATCAGCCTGGCGATGGTGCCGCGCGGCGTGCCGGTCTGGCGCGCCGCCTGGTGGAGCGTCTTCTCCAGCCTGCCTCAGCCCCTCATGGCGGTGCCCGCCTTCCTGTTCGTGAGCGTGTTCGAGCCGATCCTGCCGGTCGGCCTGGGCCTGGCGGCGGGCGCCATGATCTGGATGGCGCAATCGGAGCTGGTGCCCGACGCGCTGGAGAAGGCCCCCAAGGAGCAGGTCGCGACCGCCCTGACCCTGGCCGGCATCGCGATGGTCGCCTTCCAGGTGGTGATCGGCGGCTGATCCCGGCGCCGGGCCCCGGCACCACGTTCGACGGACGCGCGCGGCGGTAGGCTGAACAGCCATGTCCTCGCACGTCGCTCGCGCGCCCTCGCTGCGCCGCTCGCTCCTCGCCGTCGCGCTGGTCGCGTCGGTGCTGGCGGTCGGCGTCGGGCGGGCGGGCGCCTGGGACCTCGCACCGGGCGATCCCTGGCCCGATCTGGCGGCGGGGGACGAGGTCCGGCTGGCACCCGGCCGCTACGACGGCCCCTGGGAGATCGCGGTGTCGGACGTGCGCGTGCACGCCGACGGCGCGACGCTGGTCGGTCCGCGCGGCGGGTCCGCCCTGATCCTCAGCGCCGCGGGGATCGAGGTCGAGGGCCTCACCGTCCGTGATGCCGGCACGGTCGCCGACCTGTACGCGCCCGACGCGGCGGTGTGGGCGGTCGACTGCCACGGCTGCGTCCTCCGCGACCTGGACGCGAGCGGGACGCCGGCAGGCCTTCGCATCGAAGCCTCGCGCGACCTGCGCGTCACGGACGCCCGCCTGCGCGGCGGTCCGGACGGGCCCGGCGTGACCGCCTACCAAGCGCCCGGCCTGACGCTCGAGGGGCTCGAGGTGGACGGCTTCCTCGATGGCCTCTACGTCGAGCGCAGCGACGGCGCCCGCGTCGACGGCGCCCGCGTCGACGGCGCGCGCCGCTACGGCCTGCACGTGATGTTCTCGGCCGACCTGGTCGTCCGCGACGCCACCGTCCGCGGCGGCGGCGTCGGATCGGCGGTGATGTACGGCCGCGACGCGCGGATCGACACCTCCCGCTTCGCGGGGCACGAAGGCCCGCTGGCGTACGGCCTGCTGATCCACGAGATGCAGGGGGCCGAGGTCCGGGACGTGACCCTCGTCGGCAACACGGTCGGCCTGTTCGTCGTCTCCTCGCCCGACGTGCGGGTGCGCGGCGCCGAGGTGCGCGACGCCGGCACCGGCGTGCTGGTGCGGCGCACGCCCGACGCGGCGACCAGCGCGGTCGAGATCACGGGCAGCACCTTCGCCGGCAACGTCGGCGACGTCGCGGTCGACGATCCCGACGCGTCGGTCACGCTGCGCGGCAACCGCTACGACGCCGCCTCGCGCCTGGACCTGGACGGCGACGGGGTGTCGGACGCGCCCTACCTGCCGACCTCGTCGTTCGCGCTGCTCACGACGCGGCTGCCGGACCTGTCGCTGTTCGCCTTCCAGCCGGGCGTGACGCTGTGGGAACGGGCCGAGGCCTCGGTTCCAGGACTGCGGATGGCGACGCTGCACGATCCCGCCCCGCGCCCCTCGGCACGCCAGGAGCGTGGCGACGCCTCCACCTCCGGTCGCGTCGCCGCCGCGCTACTGATCGTGGCGGCCGCCGGGGCTGGCGGGGCGGCGCGGCGACGCGACGGCTCGCTACGAGCGCCCGTCGGGAGTGCCGCATGAGCGTCCGTGCGACCCCGGCACGCCCGCGGGCCGACGTGACCGCCTCCCCGCCGCTGGTCGACGCGCGCGGCCTGGGCGTGCCCGCCCGCCTGGACGACGTCACCCTGCGCATCGAGGGTGGCGCGGTGGCGCTGATCGGCGCCAACGGCGCCGGCAAGTCCAGCCTGCTGCACGTCCTGGCCGGCCGGCTGCGGCCGCGCCAGGGCGAGGTCCGCGTCCTGGGCGTCGCGCCACGCGACCCGCGCGCGTCGCGCCGGCGCGCCTACGTCCCCCAGCAGGTCGAGCTGTCGCCCCACCTGCACGCCGGCGAGGTGCTGGCCGCCGCCGCGCGTGCCCGCGGGCTGGACCACGACGCCGCGCTGGACGCGGCCCGCCGGATGGCGGTGCTGGACGTCCTGGACCGTCCGGTCGGCCGCCTCTCGGGCGGGCTGCGTCAACGCGTGGCGCTGGCGGCCGGCCTGGTCGGAGCACCGCGGCTGTGGCTGCTGGACGAGCCCGCCTCGGCCCTCGACGCGGGGGGCCTGGAGCGCCTGTCCAGCTGGGCCGAGGAGCACGTCGCCCGCGGTGGCGGCCTGATCGTGAGCGCCCACCGACCCGAGGAGGTCGACGCCTTCGCGCACGAGGCGGTGCTGATGAAGGCGGGTCGCATCGTCGACCGGGCCCCGGTCCGGGAGCTGTTCGTGCTCGAGGACGCCTCCGGCGAGGTCGTGTCGTTCGCGCGGGAGGTGCGGCGCCGGCCTGGACGCCGCCTGCGTTCGGTGCTGGGGGGGGACGAGGATGCCTGAGGTGCGCCTGGACCGCGCGAACCTCTGGGCGATCGTCCTCGTCGCGACGCTGCTTGCCGGCCTGGTCGCGGCCCCGGCCTACGGTGCGGTTCAGCGGACCACGCACGCCTCCGACTGTCCCGTCCCGCTGCACGCCAAGGTGGTGCAGCTGGGGTTGGCGCAGGTCCTGGCCGGGCCGGTGCCGACCTCCCCCGAAGCGCCTGCGCCGGTCGCGCAGGTCCGACCCGCGCCAGGCCATCGGGCGCCGACCCCGGTCCGCACGTCGCCCAACCAGGCGCGCGCGCCACCCGCCCCCTCCGACGTCTGACGCCCCGCACCGCGGCCCCGCCGCCCCGCTTCCTCGTCCCGACCCGGAGGACCCTCCATGCACGATCACGACACGCACCATCACGACACGCACGACCCGACCCGCCGTCGCTTCCTCGCCCGCCTGGCCGCCGCCGGCGTGGCCGCCCCGTTCCTCGCGTCGGCCCTCGCTCAGCAGCACCAGCACGGCCACGGTGGGGGCGGCGACATGGCCATGTCCGGCGCCGCGATGGGCGAGCCCGTCGTCGGCCCCGACCTGCTGCCGGCCGCCGACATCCCCTGGGAGAGCGGCACCTGCGCCTTCTGCGGCATGACGATCGCCACCCCGCCGCAGGCGCCGCTGCCGGCCGGCTTCCGCGAGCGCACCTACGCCCAGATCCGCGTCGCGGACGCGGACGGCCAGCCCGGCGACGCGATCCACTTCGAGTCGGTCGCCTGCATGGCCAACTACGCCTACGCCAAGCAGCTGCGCGACGGCCACGGCGCGACCATGTACGCCGCCGACGAGGGCGCCGCCGACACGCCGGCCCACGGCCTGCTGCCCGCCCGCGAGGCCGCCTTCCTGTGGGCCGAGGGCCTGCGCGTGTCGATGAACGCCCGCCTGGCCGCCTACCCGAACGACGACGCCGCCCGCGCCGCGCTGATGCGCCTGGACGCCCCCGGTCGGCACCGCCTGCTGGACGCCGTCGCCCTCTACGACCTGGCGCCGTGGCCGGAGATGAACCTCATCCCGCTGCTGGCTGCGGCGGCCGGGTTGTTCGACGAGTGACGATGGACCGCCGCCGCTTCCTGGCGCGCGGCCTCGCCCTGGGGGCCGCGCTGGCGGCCTCCCGGGCGTGGGCCGACCCGCGCGCCCTGAACGTCGGCGTGGACGCCTGCCCGTTCTGCAACATGCCGGTGATCGACGGGCGCTTCGCGGCCGAGGCGGTCACGGAGGGTGGGCGCACCCTCGTCTACGACGCGATCGAGTGCCTGCTGGACCACGAGGCCGGGCACGGCCCGCCCCCACCGCAGGTGCGTGAGCGCTGGCTGGCCGACCGCGTCGCCTCGAGCCGCACGACGGTCGCCTGGCTGGACGCGCAGCAGGCGGTGCTGCTGCACCACCCGCGCTTGCGCACGCCGATGGGCGGGGGCCTGGCGGCGTTCGCGACGGAGGAGGAGGCGCTGGCCTTCGCGTCCGACAACCGCCTGAGCGACGCGCGCCTGCTGGCCTGGGACGAGGCGGCGGCCGAGGCGCCCGACCGGCCCTGGGTGCCGCCCTGGTGAGCGCACGCCGCTTGCCCGGCCTGGCGGCGCTGCACGCGCTCGAGGTGCTGCGCAACCCGTGGGCCTGGCCGGCCGGGTTGGCGATCGGGCTGCTGGCGCTGGCGTTCCGCGACCGTGACGGCGCGGTGGCGCTGGTGAGCCTGGTGGCGGCGCTGCAGTCGTACGTGCCGCCGCTGCTGCTGGTGCTGGCCGCGCCGCTGCTCACCCGCCGCGAGACCTGGGCCTTCTGGAGCGCGCTGCAACCTGCGCCCGGTCGGGCGTTCGTGGGCGCAGCGGCGGGGATCGCCGTCGGCGCGACGGTGCCGCTGGCCGCGGGCGCCGCGGCGGCGGCCCTGGCCCTCGGTCTCCCGCCGGCCGAGCTGGCGCTGCTGCTGGCCGCGCTGCTCGCGCTGGTCGCCGTGTGGACCGGCGTCGCCGCGCTGCTGGCGGCGCTGACGCTGGACGCGACCCGGGCGCTGGCGATCGGCCTGGCCGTGTGGGCGGCGACGACGCTGGCCTACGGGCCGGCGCTGGTGGGCCTCGCCACGGCGCTCGCGGACCGGCCGCTGGCGGGCCTGCTGATCGGCGCCCTGCTGGTCAACCCGGCCGAGGCGGTGCGCGTCGGCCTGCTCGAGACCCTGAAGGTGCCGGTGCTGGTGGGTCCGGTGGCCGTGCTGCTGCGCACGGCGCTGCCCGGCCCGACGTTGGCCTGGGGCCTGGCGGGCAGCGCGGCGGCGGCGGCGGCGCTGTCGATCGCGGCGGGTCTTGTGTTCGCGCGGCGCGACCGCTGACGAGGCTCCGGCCGGGCGACCGCGTCAGTCGGCGCAGCTGCCGTGCGGGTAGGGCCAGCCGCAGTTGGCGCAGGGCGCCTTGATGCCGCACGGCGTAGCGGGGCAGGGATGGTTGCACATCATGCAGGGCGACGCCGCCTGGTCGTGCCCAGGCGCGCTGGGTCCGGTCGATTCGGTGGGCTGCATGGGTCCGAATCTACCGCCCGATCGGCCTGCGCGGCGTGCCGACGATCTCGGACCCGCCGCGAGCGCGTACGACCCGGCGTAGGCTGAACGTCATCATGCGCGACGTCGTCCACGCCCCCCGCTTCCTCGACCTCGACGACCTCGTCAACGCCCGCGACCTGGGCGGCTGGGCGACCGAGCAGGGCGACCGGACCCGCTTCGGTCGGGTCTTCCGCTCGGAGCTGCCGCGGGGCGACGCCCCCGACGCCCGCGCCACCTTGGCGAAGGCCGGCGTGCGGACGGTCCTCGACCTGCGCACGGACCCCGAGCGGCAGGCCGCACCCGGTCCCTTCGCGACCGACGCGCGCTTCGAGGTGGTGTCGGTCGACGTCATCGGTCCCGTCGACGCGGCCCGGCACGAGGGCCGGCTGCCCGCGCACGACGGCGACCTCGCCCGCATCTACCTGGACATCCTCGAGCTGGCCCGCGACCGCCTGTTGGACGCCCTCGCGGTCGTGCGCGACGCGGCCCCGCGTGGCGCGACGCTGATCCACTGCACCGCCGGCAAGGACCGCACCGGCCTGGTCGCCGCGCTGCTGCTGCGCGGCGCCGGCGTCCACCCGGACCGCATCGCCGACGAGTACGCGCTGACGCACGACCGCTTGGCGCCGCTGCGTCCCGCCCTGATGAAGGGTGCCGAGGCGATGGGCGTCCCCGCCCGCACCTACGCCCGACTTCTGGACGCCCGGCCGGAGTTCCTGCGGCCGTTCCTGGAGCGGATCGACGGGCCGCTGATCGACGCCGCGCGCGGCATCCTGCCGACCGAGCGCGCCTGAGCGGTGGCGACGCCGACCAGCGACGCGATCGTCGTCGGCGCCGGCATCGTCGGCGCCGCGATCGCCTTCCGCCTGACCGAGCGCGGCCTGCGCGTCCGCGTGCTGGAGGCCGCCGAGGCGCCCGCGACCGGATCGACCGGCCGCAGCGCCGCCGGCGTGCGGGTGCAGTTCGGGCGCGAGCTGAACGTGCGCCTGTCGTGGGCCAGCATCGAGGAGTACCGCAGCTTCGAGGAGCGCTACGGCGCATCCTCCGGCTACCGGCCGCAGGGGTACCTGTTCCTGGTGCCCGAGGATCGCTGGGAGGCGCACGCCGAGGGCCTGGCGCTGCAGCGCCGCCTGGGGGTTCCGGTCGAGGAGCTGGCGCCGGACGAGGCGCGCCGCTACCTGCCGTTCGCCCCGCAGGCCGTGCACCGCGCCACCTACGGTCCGGTCGACGGCGTGGTCGATCCGCACGCGATCGCGACCACCTACCTGCGCCTGGCGCGCGAGGCGGGCGCGACGCTGCACCTGGCGACGCCGCTGGCGTCGGCACGGCAGGAGGGCGGCGCCTGGCGGGTCGCGACCCCGGCGGGGGCGTTCGAGGCGCCGCTCATCGTCAACGCCGCCGGCGCCTGGGCCGGCCGCGTAGCGGCGTCGGCCGGCCTGACCCTGCCGGTCCAGCCGCTTCGGCGAATGGTGTTCGTCACCGGCCCGACCGCGCACGGTCACGCCTACCCGCTGACGATCGACGTGGCCAGCGGCGCCTACCTGCGCAGCGAGGGGCGCCGCATCCTGTTCGGGCGCTCCAACCCGGACGAGCGCCCGGGCTTCCTGGAGGGCGTCGACTGGGCGTGGCTGGAGCCGACGTTGGAGGCGGCGCTGGAGCGCTTCCCGTTCCTGGCCGACGTGGGCCTGGACCGACGCGCGAGCTGGTGGGGCTACTACGAGGTCACGCCCGACCACGACGCGATCCTGGGGCGCCACCCGGAGGCCGAGGGCTGGATCGACGCGGCCGGGTTCTCCGGGCACGGCGTCCAGCACGCGGCGATGGTCGGGCGGTTGATCGCCGAGGAGGCGGTCGATGGCCGGGCCGCGACGTTGGACCTGGCCCCGCTCCGGCACGATCGCTTCTCGGACGGCGCGACCGCCGGCGAACCCCACATCGTCTGATCGGAGCCCCGTGCCGCAGCGGGTTCGACCAGAGCGTCCCCGCCGATCGTGCGGCGGGGACGCTCCGAGGAGGGGTGCGGGCGGGGGGACGGGCGGGGTCAGCGACCCCGTCCCGGCATGCGCATGCCGGGTCCGTACCCGTCCGGCGCACCGGCGAACGGCCGGGCAGCGAGGTCCACGGTGCGGCTCTGGGCGGGCAGGGTCACCTCGGCCGCGGCGGCGCCGTCAGCGGCCTCGGCCAGCTGGGCGCGGAAGGCGGCCTCGCTGTCCTCGCCGTAGGTGAAGCTCAGCGTCGTCGACGGGGTCGCGGCGTCGGCCGCCGCGTAGAGGGCGACCTCGACCGTGTCGCCGAACTCCAGCTGGCCGGCCATGCGCCCCAGCATCGCCTGCGGCGCGCGGACGCCGGCATCGCCCAGCTCGACGCGTCGGACACGCGGACCGAGCTCGACGACGGCGAAGGCGGCCTCCTCGGCCGCGGCCGCAAGCTCCTGGGCGAAGGCGGCCTCGCTGGTCTCGCCGACGGTGGCGGAGAGGCTCGCCGTCGCCGCGGTCCCCTCGGCCGGATCCCCGGCGTAGAGGGCGACGTTCACCTCGGTCCCGAGCGGCAGGCGCTGCAGCATGCCGGACACCATGCCCAGCGGGCCGGCAGCGCCGACGCGCTGGCCAACGCCGAACGGCATGCCGCCTCCCGGTCGCATGCCGGTCATCGGGTGCGGCGGCGTCGTGCCCATGGCGTCGCCGCCCCGGGCGCCCCAGCCTCCTCCCCAGGCGCCTCCATGCGCCAGCACCGGCGTGGCCAGCAGCAGGCCGGCCGTGGCGGCCGCGGCGATCCAGCCGGTGCGGCGGGCGCGGCGGGGGGCCTCGGTCGTGTCGATCCTCGTTCGTTCGCTCATGGTGGGTTCCCTTCCGGTGGAGCGTCGCGTCGGTCCCGCCGGGCGGGACGTGGGGCTCGCACCGAGGCGAGGATGCCGCTCGTATGTTCAGGATTCGTGTGGGCCCGGGCCGCCGTCGCCTGAACCGAATCCACATGGTCGCCCGGTAGGCTCGCGGGGACGTGCCGGCCACCGCCGGTCGGTAGCGAAGGAGGGGATCGGTGACGTCCACGACTCCGCACGGTGCCCTCGTCCTGGTGGTCGAGGACGACGACGTGCTCGCGTCGACGCTGGAGATGATCCTGCGGGCCGACGGCTTCCGGACCGAGCGGGCGGCCGACGGTCCGCGCGCGCTGCAGCTGTGGCGCGCCGCGGCGCCGGACGCGCTGCTGCTCGACCTGGGGCTGCCCGGCATGGACGGCACCGAGGTGCTGCGCAGCGTGCGCGCGAGCGGCGACACGCCGGTCGTGATCCTGACCGCGCGGGCCGAGGAGGCGGACGAGCTGGTCGGCCTGGGCCTGGGCGCGGACGACTACCTCGTCAAGCCGGTCAGCGGCCGGAAGCTGACGGCCCACCTGCGGGCGGTCCTGCGGCGCGCCCGGCCCGACCCGGCGGCGGGGGCGGAGGTGATGCGCGTCGGCGGGCTGGAGGTCGACCGCTACCGCGTCGAAGCGCGCGTCGACGGCCAGGTCCTGTCGCTCACGCCCACCGAGTTCCGGCTGCTGGCCCACCTGGCGGCCACGCCCGGGCGGGCGGTCGGGCGCGTCGAGCTGCTCGAGGCGGCCCTGCCCGAGGGCGAGGCGTACGACCGGGCCGTCGACGTGCACGTCGCCAACCTGCGACGCAAGCTGCGCGACGCGGGCGCGCCCGACGCGATCGCGACGGTGCGAGGGGTCGGCTACCGCTTGGTGGAGCGGCCGTGAACCGCATCGCCGTCCGCCTGGCCGCGGCGATGCTGTTGGTCGCCGTCGTGTCGCTGATCGCCGTGCCGCTGGCGACGACGGTCGCCGAGCGATCCGCGTACCAGCGGCTCCCCGACGCGCTGCGCGCCCGTGTCGAGGCGTTCAGCCGACCCGATCCGCTCCTGTCGGCGCTGCGCGACCGGCTCACGATGCCGGACGTCCGACGGCGCGAGCCGGGCCCGATGATGGCCCCGGACGGGCGCCTCATGCCCAGCTTCGAGGGCGAGGCCGCCCGGCTGGCGATCCTGGTCCGCGACCTGCGCGAGCTGCGCCGCGACGCGGTGGCGTGGGGGGTCGCGATCGCGATCGCCGCCTCGGTGGCGCTGGCCTGGGCGCTGTCGCGCAGCCTGGCGCGGCCGATCGAGGCGGTCTCGCGTGCGGCAGGACGCGTCGCTGCCGGCGACCTGACGGCGCGGGCGGAGGTGTCCTCGCTGCCGCGCCAACCGGCCGAGGTGCGGGCGCTCGCGAACGACTTCGACGCGATGGCCGCGTCGCTCGAGCGGCTGGAGGCCGAGCGCACGTCGATGATCGCCGACGTCGCGCACGAGCTGCGCACCCCGCTCGCGACGCTGTCGCTTCGCTTGGAGGCGGCCACCGAAGGCCTGCTGGAGGTCGACGGCGAAGAGGCCGCGACGCTGCTGGCGCAGACGCGCCTGTTGACGCGCCTGGTGGAGGACCTGCGCACCCTGTCGCTGGCCGAGGCCGGGCGGCTGACGCTGACGCCGGCGCGGCTGGACCTGCGGGGACCGGTCCGCGGCGCGGTGGCCGCCCACGGCACGGCGGCGCAGGGTCGCAGCGTCGCGCTGCGGACGGAGCTGCCGACGGAGGCGCTGTGGGTCGATGCCGACGACGACCGGCTGCTGCAGGTGCTCCACAACCTGCTGGAGAACGCGCTGCGGGTCTCGCCCGAGGGGGGCGAGGTGGTCGTGGTCGCACGGGCCGACGGCGAGCGGGCGTACGTCACCGTCCGGGACGGCGGGCCGGGTTTCGCCGTCGATCCGCCCGAGGCGATCTTCGAGCGCTTCGTGCGGGACCAGCGGCGCGACGTGCGCGGCGGATCGGGAACCGGCCTGGGCCTGGCGATCGTGCGGACGCTGGTCGAGCTGCATGGTGGCGACGTGAGCGCGCGGCGGATCGGCGACGTGACCGAGGTGGGATTCTCGCTTCCGCGCGCGGGGGACTGACGTCCCGGGGCGTTCGCCCCTGGCCGCCTCCCTCCCCGGCCCATACCCTCGGTGCGGAGGAGGCGAGCGGAGGATGGGCGTTCGGTGACCGGGGACGTCACCGACCTCAGGATCGCGAGCCGGGGCACGCCCCGGCTCGCATCGTGTCGTGGCTCGCCGCCCCCGCGTTAGCCGCCGATCTGGACCCAGGCGCCCCGCTCGGCGCTCTCCCGGATCGCGTCCAGCACCCGCATGTTGGCGACCGCGTCGGCCAGCGGCGTCGGGACCGGCCGGTCCTCGAGCACCGCCGCGGCGAACGCGTCGCCCATCAGCGCGTACTGGTCGACGTCGACGAAGCGTCGCTCCAGGACGTCGTGGTCGCGCATCCGGCGGATCCGCACCGCTCCGGCGGGCGGGGCGTTGAAGGGCGTCTCGATCTCGACCGTGCCCCCCGCGCCGAAGGCGTGCACGCGCTGGAACGGCTCCAGCTGCGTCGCGCAGGTGAGCGTCGCCGTCGCGCCCCCGCCGAAGTCCAGGAGCGCGCTCACCAGCCGGTCGGTGCCGAAGGTCGGGTCGCGCTCGAGGGTGCCGACGACCCGCTCGGGCTCGCGCCCGAACAGGTAGCGCGCCAGCGACACGTCGTAGCAGCCGATGTCCAGCAGCCCGCCGCCCCCGATGTCCGCTTGGTTGCGGACGTCGTTCGGGTCGAGGTTGCGGTAGGCGAAGTGGGCGTGCACGCTGCGCAGCTCGCCGATGGTGCCCTCGTGTACCCAGCGGGCGGCGGTCCGCCACTGCGGGTGGAAGCGGTACATGAACGCCTCCATGACGCGCAGGTCGGGGTGGGCATCGGCCGCGGAGGCCAGCCGCAGGGCCTCGTCCGCGTCCAGGCCGATCGGCTTCTCGCACAGCACGTGCTTGCCGGCCTCCAGCGCCCGGATCGACCCGTCCACGTGCAGGTGGTTGGGGAGCGGGACGTAGACGGCGTCGACGACGTCGGAGGCGAGCAGCTCGTCGTACGACCCGAAGGCGTGCGGCAGGTGCAGGCGATCGGCCGCCGCGCGGGCGCGCGCCTCGTCGCGCGAGGCGATCGCGACCACCTCGCAGCGGTCGCTGGCCTGCAGGGCGGGGATCACCTTGCGGACCCCGATGTTCGCGGTGCTCAGGACGCCGAAGCGAAGGGTGGCGGGCATGTCGACCTCCTTGCGGGGCACGAGGCGGGGGCGCTGCCCTCAGGCTACGCCTTCGGTCGACGGGCAACGGCGCAGGCGACGCGACGTCGCGTTCGCCGTCGTTACGGCCGCGTAACGGTGGCTCGGGTGTGCTGGCCGCGCGGACGGGGCGCAGGGCCCGCCGCGCCAGGCCCCCTCGCCCCTGCGGAACGGAGAGAACCCATGTCCACCCTCGTTCGTCTCCTCGGCGCCGTCGTGATCGCCCTGCTGGTGGGCGCCGCCACCGCCCAGACCCGCGCGTCGGACGAGCTGCTGGCGCTGCCCGAGGCGTGGCACGCGCGCTACAACGCCGGCGACCTCGACGGCCTGGCGGCGTTGTACGCACCGGACGCCACCGCCCTGGCGCCGGACCTGCCGCCGGCCCAGGGGCGCGAGGCCATCGCCGCCATCGCTCAGGGGTACCTCGACGCCGGTGCGGTGCGGATCGACGTTCAGCCCAGCGAGGCGTACCAGACCGGAGCGGACGCCGGCTGGGGCGTCGGGACGTTCGAGCTGGTCTCCGCCGAGGGCGATCCGGTGGGTGCGGGCAGCTACCTGGTCGTCTACCGCCTGCAGGACGGAGTCTGGCGCATCCATCGCCACATCTGGAACAGCGACCTCCCACCCGCGCCCTGACCCGACCGCCGGCTCTCAGGCCGACGTCATGAAGGCGCGGACGTCGTCCAAACCGATCCCGGGGGCGCCCGGCCGCTCGACGGCGGCCGGCGCGTCCCGCAGGGCCGCCTCCGCCGCGGCGCGGATCCAGTCCGGCGCCCAGGCGTGATCGCGCACGAAGCCCAAGCAGGAGGTCGCCGGTTCCGCCCGGCCCGCCGCCACCTCCAGCATCGCCTTGCCGACGACCGCCTCCATGCCGTAGCCGTGCAGCTCGTAGCGGTCGGCCATGCTCCAGGAGCGACCGAACCAGGCGACCGCCTCGATGGCGTCCCCTCGTCCTCCGGCCAGCGATCCCTTGAGCGCGCGGAGCGAGGTGCCCAGCCAGACGTCGCCGACGTCGTCGGTCAAGCGTAGCGCCTCGTCGCACACCGCTTCGGCGCGGTCGGCGTCGCCCCTGCCCATCTCGGCCCGGGCCAGCACCTCCAGCAGGTTCGCCGTCGCCGTGACGTAGCCGACCTGGCGACTGAGCCGAAGTCCCGCCTCCAGCTCGTGGACCGCGTCGTCGTAGCGGCCCGCCAGCAGGCGCAGCAGGCCGCTGGTGTGGCAGCCGTACGACTCCGCGTGCGACCCGATGGTGCGGAAGTCGCGCCGCGACGCTCGGTCGTGCTCCTCCGCTGCGGTCAGGTGGCCCAGCTGCAGCTCGCCCAGACAGATCACGTGATGGCTCATGCCGGCCATGACGTGCTGGGGGATGGCCCGCTCCGGCGGCTGGGGCCGCGCGAGGGCCACCACGACCGCGTCGCGCGCCCGCTCCGACGTGCGGATGCTGGTGGGGGCGTCGCCCTGGACCTTCGCTCCGACCGACTGCGTGTGCCACGCCCACCAGTGGGCGGCGACGCTGGCGGGATCGTCCGGATCCAGCGCGGGGAGCAGCTCGAGCGCCGCCTCCCCGTCGGCCCGGACCCGACCGGGATCGCCGGCGCGGAAGAAGGTGAACCCGCGCGTCGCGCGCGCCAGGCCCGCCAGCGACCGCTGCTCCTCGGTGGCGACGGGAACGGCCGCGACGAGCCGATCGGCCAGGGCGTGTCCGAAGTGGTAGCGGGCACGGAACTCGGCGTAGGCCGCGACCGTGGGGAGCGCCGCGAGCAGCCAGCTCCAGGCGCCGGCCTCGATCGCCCAGCCCCAGGCGGCCTCCAGGTTGGCCTCCTCCTCCTCGATGCGGTCGAAGGCGGCCGCCGCCGGAGCGCCGCCCATGATCGCCGGGTAGAGCTCGCTCAGGAGCTCGAGCACGGAGCGGCCGTGGCGGGCCCTCAGCTCCTCGCGCTCCCCGGGCCGTTCGGCCAGCTTCTCCTCGACGAAGTCGAACAGGAACGGGTGCCGTTCGTAGCGGCCGGCGTCGGTCACGGTCAACAACGACGCGTCCACCAGGCGAGCGATCGTCGGCAGGGCCACGTCGGCGACGGCGCTGGCCGCGTCGCGCCGGAAGCCGCCGCGGAACACGGCCAGGCGCCGGAGGGCCGCTCGCTCACGGTCGCTCAGGAGCGACCAGGAGTGCTCGAAGACGGCGCGTAGGCCGCGCTGCCGTTCCGGCACGCCGGCGTCGCTGCGCTCCAGCAGCGCCAGCCCACGGTCGAGCTCGTCCGCAAGCTCGCCGACGGACAGCACGCGCACCCATGGAGCGGCCAGCTCGACGCCCAGCGGACTGCCCGCCACGGAGCGGCAGATGCGCCGCAGGTGCGGGACGTCCGCGACCCCGACGGCGGTCCGACCTCCCGCCCGCAAGGCCCGCAGCGCGAAGAGGCGGAGCGCGTCCGATTCGAGCGCCGCCGCATCGTCGACGTCGTCGCCGGGAACCTCGAAGCCGTGCAGCGGCAGCAGCCACTCGTCGGCCACGTCGAGGGGCCGCCGACCGGTCACCAGCAGCTCGACCGCCGGACAGGCCTGGAGGGCGCGGACCACGGCTCGGACCGGCTCGAGCAGGTGCTCGACGTTGTCGAGGATCAGGAGCGAGCGACGGCGCGCCAGCGCGGTCGCGAGCTGATCGACGGCGTCGTCGCGCGCCTGCACCACCACGCCGGCGGCGTGAGCGACGCGGTCGACGACGCGAGCGGGTTCCTCGACCGACGCGAGGTCCACGAACCCGGCACCGTCCGGGCAGCGTCCCGCGTCCAAGCGCCGACGGGCGACTTCGAGCGCCAGCCGCGTCTTGCCCACGCCGCCGCCTCCGACCAGCGAGACCAGCCTGCGGCCCGCGTCCAGGGCGGCGACGACCTGCGCGATCTCCTCGCGACGTCCGACGAAGGCGTTGCGCGGGCTCGGGAGCGACGAGATCGGTCCCTCCAGGACCGCAGCGTCGGTCGGGGTCCGGAGCACGTCGAGCGGCATGCCGTAGTCGCGAGCGACCGCTGCGACGCGCACGGCGACGCCGCTGCCGCAGCGCTCCAGCACGGCGTGCAGGCGGGGCAGCAGCTCGGGCTCGATCGCATCCAGGCCACTCAGGCCGACGGCCCGCTCGGCCAGCCGCCGAGCGTCGTCCAGGTCCAGTCGCTCCGACCGTCGTTCGGCCAGCAGGGTGAGGCTCTGCTGGATGCGGGCGGTCAGCCAGTCGCGGGTCTCGAGCACCCACTCCTGAAGCTCGACGCTGGCCGCGTCGCGCTCGACGCCATGGAGGAACGGACCCCGGTCGAGGTCGAGCCGGTCGGTGATGCCGCGCTCGAGATCGTCGAGCAGGTCCAGCGCGTCGACCGACGCATCGGTCCGTAGCCGCGGCCCGTCGCGCCGCACCAGTCCGTCGGCCCGCTTCCGGAGGCGCGACAGCGCCACCCGCAGGCTGGCCGCCGGGTCCTTCGCCCCGGGCCAGAAGAGGTCCTCGACGTGGCGCCGCTCCTTGGCTCCCTCGATGGCGAGGTACGCGCACAGCAGCGACGCCTTCGTGCCGATCGGGGGGACGCCCTCGACGTCCAACCCCCCGAGCGTCCGAATGCGCATCGTGCGCCCACCCTAGCGGATCGCGCCGGCGGCGTGCTGGACGCGACGCCCGCTCAGCCGCCCAGCAGCGACCGCCCGTGGCCCCCGGGGGCCAGCCCCAGCAACGCCGCCAGCGTCGCCTCGACGTCGGCCGGGCCGGCGGAGGCGAGCCGGCGGCGCGGCACGTCGGGACCGGCGGCGATCAGGAAGCGGTCGTCGCTCGGTGCCCCGGGGCGCGCGCCGTGCGTCGACGGGTAGGTCGGGGGACCGCTCGTCATGCCCTCGGGGACGCCCGCCGGCGCGGGCTCGAACGCGACCTCGTCCGGCGCCAGGAAGGCCGCCAGGCGGGGCGCGACGTCGTCCGGGAACGGCTGCGCGTCGAGGGGCACGGCGCCGTGCTCGGCCAGGCGCGCCGCGGCCTCGTCGCGACGGGCGCCCTCGGGCGCAGCGACGTAGAGGATGCCGCCCTCGCCGGAGGTGTCGTACCCCGGCAGGATGCGGTCGGCGTACAGCGCCGTCCGGACGGGGCCGTGGCCGTGGTCGCTGGCCAGCAGCAGGTTGGTGTCGTTCAGCCGGCCGGCCCGCTCCAGGTCCTGCAGCAGCGTCGCGACCAGCATGTCGGCGTAGGCCATCGCCCAGAGCGAGAAGGGCGATTCGTGCCCGGCGGCGTGTTGGACGCTGTCGGGCACGAGGATCTCCGCCAGGATCAGCTCGGGGCCGTCCTCGGCCGTCGCCAGCGCGGCGGTCCAACGCAGGTTGCGGCGGTCGCCCTCGAGAGCGGTGACGAGGTACTGCAAGCGATCGTCGCCGGCCAGGTCGATCACGCCGGCCGGCCAGCCCTGGTCCGCCAGGGCGGCGAAGCGTCCGTCGGCATCGTCGCGCGCCACGATGCGCGCCCAGGCGTCGGCCGGTCGCGGCACGGGGTCGCGCGGGCGCTGGATCATCGTGCCCACCCACCAGCCGCGGCGGTAGGCCGCGACGTCGTCGGGGCGCGCCATGGCGTAGCCGACGGACGCGACGTCCAGGCCGGCGGCGCGTGCGCGCGCCGCGATCGTGGGGACGCGGACGTCGTCGGGGGTGGCGTAGCGAAAGGCGTCACCGTCCAGCAGCAGGTTGCCGTAGACGCCGTGCACGGCCGGCGCCACGCCGGTGATCATGCCGACCCGCCCGGGCAGCGAGGTGGCGGGCACGTCGCTGCCTAGCCTTTCGACGCGCAGGCCGCGCTCGGCCAGCGCGTGCAGGGTCGGGAGCGCCCGCGGGTGCCGCGCGACCGCGTCGGCGGACACGCCGTCGATGAGGATCAGGAGGGTCGTCGGCACGGGCGCAGCCTATCCGACGACGCCCGCCGGGCGCGATGACCCCTCCGTGATGCCCAGCCGGTAGATTGGCGGAATCGTGTCGTCGTCCTGGCCCACCTGCCACGCCCTGCGCACGTCGTGAGCTCCGAGCGTCGCGCCCGCTGGCTCGCGCTGCCCGCCACGCTGGCGTTCGTGGCGTTCGGGATCGTGCCGCTGGCGGCCGTGGTCCGCTACGCCACCTGGCGCTGGTCGGGAACCGCCGATCCGGTGCCGGTGGGGACGGCGAACCTGCTGCGCCTGGTCGGCGACGTGGAGCTGTGGCGGTCGCTGGGCACCACCGCGGCGTTCGCCGGCCTGGCGCTTCCGGCGTTCCTGGCCCTGTCGGTCGTGGTCGCCCTGGCGATCGAGCGCACGCGGGTCGAACGCTTCGTCAAGGCCCTGCTGTTCGCGCCCGGCTTGATCACCGTGGGCGGATCGGCGATCGCGTGGTACATGCTCTACAACCCCGACTTCGGCGTCGCGACGGAGCTGACCGGCATCCGCCTTCCGTGGACGACCGAGCCGTTCGCGGCGCTGGCCTACGTCGTCGCCTTCACGCTTTGGCAGCAGACCGGCTACGGCGTCCTGGTGGTATCGGCCGCGCTGCGCGGCATCCCCTACGAGGTGGTCGAGGCGGCGCGGCTGGACGGCGCCTCGGAACCTCAGATCCGCCGCTTCGTGACGCTTCCGCTGCTGCGCCCGACGCTGGCGTTCCTGACGATCATCGGCACGGTCCTGACGCTGCAGAGCTACACGGCGGTCTACCTGCTGACCCGGGGTGGGCCGTTCGGAAGCACGCGCGTGCTGGGCTACTACCTCTACGAGACCGCGTTCGAGCGCTTCGAGCTCGGCTACGGCGCGGCCGTCACGCTGTTCGTGCTGGTGGTCACGCTGCTGGTCGCCGCGGCGCAGGCGGCGACGCTGGCGCGCCGGCACCCCTCGGAGGCGACGTGATCGTTCTTCGCCTGGTGACGCTGCTGGTGTGCCTGTTCGTGGCCCTGCCGTTGGCGTGGCTCGTCTACGCCGCCTTCCTGCCTCCCGACGCGCTCCTGATGGCGGACCTGACGACGTTCGGCCTGACCCTCGAGAACTTCGCCCAGCTGCCGGGCAGCGGCCTGGCGCGCGCGATGGGGGTGTCGCTCCTCGCGTCGGGGGTGACCGTGGCGGTGCAGCTGGCGTTCGGACTGGCGGCCGCGTACGCGATCCGCAACGGGGCGCCGCTGAACGCGTTGGTGCTGGTCCTGCTGGCGCTGCCGACCGAGCTGCTGCTGGTTCCGCTCTACCGACTGCTGCAGACCTTGTCGTTGATCGACACGATCGGCGCGCTGATCGTCCCGTTCCTGGCGAGTCCGCTGGTGCTCTTCCTGCTCCTGCAGGCGCTGCGGCGGATGCCGTGGGAGCTGGTCGAGGCGGCGCGCCTGGATGGCGCCCGCGAAACCACGATCCTGGCTCGGGTCGTGGCGCCGGTCCTCCGGCCGGAGCTGGTCGCAGCGGCGGTGCTGGGGTTCGCGGCGCACTGGAACCTGGTGCTGTTCCCGCGCGTGACGACCAGCGAGGACTTCTGGACGGTGCAGGTGTTCCTCACCGACCTGCTGCGGACGCGCTCGTTCGAGTGGGGCCTGCTGGGGGCCGCGGCCCTCGTGGCCAGCGCACCGATCCTGATCCTCTACCTGGTCTTCGAGCGGCGCATCCTGGCGACCTTCGAGAAGGGCTTCGGTTGACGTGCGGCGGACGTCGGACGCGTACCATGCGCCCGAGGAGGCCGCATGACCCGATCCCGATCCTCGCGCGGGCGCACCCGCCCCCCGCACCGAGTCCTCACGATGGCCGTGCCGTGGCTGGTCGCGACGCTGCTGGCCACGGCCTCCGCGCAGACCACGATCCCCTTCTGGCACTCGATGGACACCGCCGAGGAGGCGGTCGACGCGCTTTCGGCGGCGTTCAACGCCTCGCAGGACCGCTACGTGGTGGAACCCCGCTACGTGGGCGCCTACGCCGAAGCCCAGACGCGCCTCGTCGCCGCCTATGGGAGCGAAGAGCAGCCGGTGCTGTTCCAAGCGGAGATCGGGTTCTTCCCGAGCATCGTCGCCGACGGCGCGGTGCGGGACCTCACGCCGCTCACCGCCGAGCTCCCCGACGCGTTCGTGGACGACTTCTTTCCCGGCCTGTGGTCCTACGGAGAGTTCGACGGGGTCCGCTACGGCCTGCCGTGGAACGCCTCGACCCCGGTGCTCTACTACAACGTCGACGCGCTGCGGCGCGCCGGCCTGGACCCGCCCACCAGCTGGCCGGCGTTCGTCGAGGCGGCCGAGGCCCTCACCTCGCGCCAAGCGCAGGGGATCGTGTTCGTCGGCGACTCGTGGCTGTTCGAGATGATCGTGCTGTCGCTCGGCGGTCGACTGGCGGAGGCGGACGGGACCCCGACGCTGGACTCGCCCGAGGCGATCGAAGCGCTCACGCTCCTCGACGAACTCGAGCGTTCGGGCGCGCTGGCGTTCTTCGGTGCGGACGAGACGACGCCGGCGATCCTCGGGTTCGTGCGGACCCGTTCCATGATGGCGTTCGCGAGCATCTCCAACTGGCCCGACGTGTCGCGGTTCTCGGTCGCGTTCGACATGACCGCAGGTCCGGTGCCCCTGGCCGAGGGAGGTGCGGTCCCGCTGGGCGGGGCGCAGCTGGTGGTGATGGCGGGCTCCAGCGACGAGGAACGCGACGGGGCCTTCGCCTTCTGGCGCTTCCTGATGGAGCCGGATCGCCTCGCCGAATGGATCGAGGCGTCCTACTACATCCCGATCCGGCGGTCGGTGCTGCCGCTGCTGGAGGGCTTCTACGCCGAGGAGCCGGGCCGGGGCGCGTCGCTGTCGCAACTGGAGATCGCCGTCCCGCGCCCGCGCACGCCGGAGTTCGACCGCTGGCGCGGGCTGATCGACGACGCGCTGGAGCGCGCGCTGCGGGGTCGTGCGACCCCCGAGGAGGCGCTCGCTGCAGCGCAGCGCGCCGCCCTGGAGGGCCGCTGATGCGGGGGCCGACGTTCGCCGCGCTGGCTGCCGTCGTCGGGGCGTCCGGCTTCGGCGCGGTCGAGTGGGCCGGTCGCGCGCAGGGGGTCCGCACCGCGCTCTCCTCGAGCCTGTGGATCGACCTGGGCGCCTACGTCGTGGCGACCGTCGTGCTGGCGCTGCTGTACCGGGCGGCGTGGCGTGCCGGCCGGGGACGGAGGATCGCGGCGGCCCTGGCGCACGTGGCGTTGTTCCCGTTCGTCGCCGCGGGGCTCGCCGGGCTGGTGGACCTGAGCCTGCGGGGGGGCTGGGCCTTCCCGGGCGAGGTCCGCACCGCGCTGATCGCCGGCCCGGTCAACCTGCTGGCGACGTTCACGGTGGAGCTGGGCTGGCTGGCGCTGCCGGCCGCCGCGCTGGCGACCGTGGCCCTGGTCGCCGCGGCCCGCCGCCGGCCGGCGTGACGCCCGCTCCGAACCGGGAGCCCGGGCACACTCGCCCGGCGTCCCTCGCACGTAGCCTCGCGGCATGATCCGTCCCCGCTCGGTCCTGGCGCTCGCGGCGCTCGTCGTGGCGTCGATCGCGTCCCAGGCGGCCGCGAGCCCGACCTGCGAGACGTTGGTCGAGGAGCTGCGCGCCGCCTTCGACGAGGCGTCCGCCTACCAGGTGGGGGTGTCGGTTCAGCAGGGCTCCCGCGAGATCGCCTACGAGTTGGCGCAGCAGACGCGCGCCACCGACGGTAGCTGGACCTCGGAGACGATCGAGCGCCGCGGCCTGCGCCGCCCGGACGGGGCGGGCGAGCAGGACGGCGACGCGACCTTCGGCGACGTGCCGATCTCGTGCGAGGGGCACGAGGTGACGGCGTCCGAGGGCGGCCAGGTGGTGCTGTCGCTCCCGGGTCAGGAGGGCGAGGAGGGTGCGATCACCGGTTGGTCGCTGCGCTTCGAGCCGTCCGGCGAGCGCTGGCTCCCGCGCGAGCTGATCGCCGAGTTCGAGGCGCGCATCGTGTTCGTCCCGGTCCGCGGACGGTTCGTGACGACGTTGGACGCGTGGCGCTTCGAGGATCGCTGACGCGGTTCACACGAACACGGCCCACGCCAGCAGCCCGCCCACCGCCGCGTACCCCAACGCGATCCCCAGCGTCCGCCGCAGCACCTCGCCCTCGCGCCCCGCGAGCTGGACGGTGGCTCCGGCCGCGATGACGTTGTGCGGACAGACGATGTTGCCGACCGCGGCCCCGAACCCTTGCGCCCCGAGGAGCGGCAGCGGCGGCAGACCGGAGCGCTGCGCGGTGGCCAGCTGGAAGTCGCTGAAGAGGATGTTGGAGGCGGTGGCCGAGCCGGTCACGAACGTCCCCAGCATCCCCACGAACGGTGCGAACAGCGGCCAGGCGCTGCCCGCCGCGGCGGCGGCGGCGATGGCCAGCGCCTCGATCATGCCGGCGTAGACCATCACCCGCGAGATCGACAGCATCGCGACCAGCGCGATCGTGACCGGCACCAGCTGGCGAACCGCCGCGCCCAGCGCCTCGGTCAGCGCAGCGCGGGATGCGCCTTGCACGACCGCGCCGATCAGGAACGCGGCCGCCAGCATGCTGCCCGGGTGGTAGAGGACGGCCATCTCGCCCGAGAACGGTCCCAGGCTCCAACCGAGGGTCGGGGCGCTCAACGCCTCGCGCAGCGGCGGTACCAGTCGGCTGAGCAGGACCAGCGCGACCAGCGCGAGGTAGGGCGCGGCGGCCTGCGCGAGGTCGCGTCCCTCGACCGGGGCGCCGGCCCCCGCCTGCCCCCGCCGCGCGATGCGCAGGGCCGCGACGAACGCCACCCCGCCGAGCAGTGCGCCGCCGAGCGCCGGCAGCTCCGGCCCGACGAACGTCGCGATCGCCTGCTGCGGCAGCAGGAACGCCGCGGCGGCGCCCAGGGTCCAGCCCCAGATCGCGCGGCCGCCTCGGCGTTCCGGCGGGAGGCTGCGGGTGACCAGCAGCATCGCCGCCAGCGGCATCAGGCCGCCGGCCAGGCTGTGGTAGGCGGCGGTGATGGAGGCCAGTTCGCGACCCGAGTACGGCGTGACCGCCACCTGGGGCAGGATCGGCGTGCCGACCGCGCCGAACGACACGCCGACGGCGTGACCGACCAGCGCGATGGTGACCGCTTCGACCCGGCCGAAGCCGGCCGCGACCAGGAACGGGGCGGCCAGCGCGACCGAGGTGCCGAACCCGGCCGCGCCCTCCACGAAGAGCACGAAGAACCACGCCACCAGCAGCGCCGTGATGCGCGGATCGGGCGAGAGGCGCGCCATCGCTCGGCGCAGCACGTCCAGCGCGCCACCGCGTTGCTGCAGTTCGTGGATCGACAGCGCCGGCAGGATGATCCAGAGGATCGTCGCCGCGATGAAGACCGCCTCGAGCAGCGACCCGCCCGTCGCGCCCAGCACGCCCTGGTCGGGCAGCGCGCGCCGGCCGAGTCCGAAGGCGGTCCAGGCCAATCCCAGCGCCAGGACCAGGCCCGCGACGCCGGCGCGGGCGGCCGACCAGCGCAGGCCCAGCATGGCGATCAGGATCGCCGCGATCGGCGAGGCCGCCAGCGCCGCCTGGACCCAAGCCGGCACCCCGCTACGCCACCATGTCCGAGGTGACCCGGTGCAGGTCGCCCTCGCCGGTGGCGAAGGCGGTCACGTTCGCGAGCGTCGTCTCCGCGATGTTGGTCAGCGCCTCCTCGGTGAAGAACCCCTGGTGCCCGGTGACCAGCACGTTGGGGAACGTCAGCAGGCGCGAGAACACGTCGTCGCGGATCACGCGGTTGGAGAGGTCCTGGAAGAACAGGTCGCCCTCCTCCTCGTAGACGTCGAGGCCCAGCCGACCGATCCTGCCACTCTTGAGCCCGTCGATCACCGCGCGGGTGTCGACCAGCTGACCGCGGCTGGTGTTGATCAGCGTGACGCCCTCCTTCATGCGCTCGATGGCGTGATCGTCGATCAGGTGGTAGGTGTCGGGCGTGAGCGGGCAGTGCAGCGACACGACGTCGGAGCGGGCGTACAGCTCGGCCTGATCGACGTAGCGCGCGATGCCGTCCAGGGCGGGGTTCGGGTAGGGATCGAGGGCCAGCACCTCGCAGCCGAGGCCGTGCACCATGCGGGCGAACGTCTCGCCGATCTTGCCGGTCCCGATCACGCCGACGGTCTTGCCGTTCAGGTCGAAGCCAAGCAATCCGTCGAGCGCGAAGTTCCCCTCGCGTACCCGGGCGTAGGCGCGGTAGATCCTGCGGTTGAGCGCCAGCAGCAGGGCCAGCGCGTGCTCCGCGACGGCGTGCGGCGAGTAGGCGGGCACGCGCGCGACGGCGAGGCCCAGCCGCTCGGCGGCGCTCAGGTCGACGTGGTTGAAGCCGGCGGATCGCAGCACGATCAGGCGCGTGCCCTGCCGCGCCAGGGTCTCGAGGACCTCGGCGTCCAGGCGGTCGTTCACGAAGGCGCAGACGGCGTCGTGCCCGTCGGCCAGCGAGGCGGTGGCCGGCAGCAGCCGGGGCTCGAAGAAGGTCAGGTCGTGGCCGTGGCGCTCGTTGGCGCCCTCGAGGAAGGTCTGATCGTACGGTTTGGTGCTGAATACGGCGACGTTCATGCCGGGGCTCCCTTCGCTGCGGCCCCCCGGGGCGCTCCCGGGGCAGCGCGCGTCCAACAGGACCACGTCCACGCCTCGCGTGCAAGGACCGATCCTGCGATCGGTCGTCCTCGGCGACCTCGGGCGTCGACCCGTCAGACGGTCTCGCCGGGCCGGAAGGAGTCCACCGCGGCGAATCGTGCGAAGTCGGCGTCGAACGTCGCGACGCGGGCGTCGAGCTGCAGCGCGAGTGCGGCGAGGTGGGCGTCGTTCACCAGGTTCCCGGTCGTGCGCGACCCAAGCAACACGTCCTTCCAGACGGGTACGTGATCCGGCCCCACGCGGGGCATCACGACGTTCGGCCACGACAGCCATTCCTCGACGGTCGAGAGCGCCTGCAGCATCGTCAGGGGCCTGGGGAAGATCGCCGGGTGCGTCGCGATGCGTACGAAGGCCTGAACGCAGACCCATGGGAGGGCCAGGGTCTCCCGCCGCAACGGGGCACCGTCCAGCCACGCCTTCGCGATCCCGTGGTGTCGCGAGGATCGATCGACGGCGTAGAGCAGGATGTTCGCGTCGACGAGGGTCACGTGCTCGGCGGTGACGACGCGAGGCGGGCGTCGTCCTCCAGGCTGGCAGCCAGCCGCAGCGCACGGTCCAGATCGATGCGGGCGCCGCCAAGATCGAACGTGGGGGTCGCGTAGCTCCGATCCGCGTCCGCAACGTCGTCGCGAAGGAGTCCGTCCCGTAGCGCCTCGTTCAGGGCTTGCTTGAACGTGTGACCACGCTCGCGCATGCGCTTCCGCAGCAGCGCGGCGACGTCGTCGTCGAGGGTGACGGTCGTTCGCATGCGATCATCATAGCATCAAGACATCGATGTCTTGATGCCCGATCGTTCCGAACCCGGAACACGGTGGCGCGACGGGAGGGATCGGCACCGTCGTTCGCGCGACTCCCCTGCGACGTGCCAGCGTCACCGCAGGATCGCCAGGAACACCCCCGCCGCCACCGCCGACCCGATCACGCCCGCGACGTTGGGGCCCATCGCCGCCATCAGCGGGTTGACGCGACCCTGCGAGTGCTTGGCGACGAACGACTGCACCACCCGGGCGGACATCGGGACGGCCGACACGCCGGCCGCGCCGATGCAGGGGTTGATCCTCCTGCCGGCGGGCAGGAGCAGGTTGATCGCCTTGGCCAGCAGGATGCCACCGGCGGTCGAGGTCACGAACGCGACCGCGCCCAGCAGCAGGATGAACAGCGTCTCGGGGCGCAGGAAGCTGGGGCCGTCCATCGTCGCGCCGACCACCAGGCCCAGCAGGATCGTGACGATGTTGATCAGCGGCCCGGAGGCGGTCTTGGCCAGGCGGTCGGTGACGCCCGACTCGCGCAGCAGGTTGCCGAACATCAGCAGCCCGATCAGCGGTGCGGCGGCCGGCACGGCCAGCGACACCAGCACGGTGATGAGGATCGGGAAGAGGATCACCGCGGCGCGGGAGACGGGGCGCTCCTCGCCGACGGGCAGCTCGCGCTCGGCGGGCGTGGTGAGCAGGCGCAGCACCGGCGGCTGCAGCACCGGCACGAGCGCCATGTAGCTGTACGCCGCCACGGCGACGGCGCCCAGCAGCTCGGGCGCCAGGATGGCGGTCAGGAAGATCGAGGTCGGGCCGTCCGCGCCGCCGATGATGCCGATCGATGCGGCTTCGCGCAGCGTGAAGCCGAACAGGTAGTGCGCGCCCAGGGCGGCGACGAAGATGCCGATCTGCGCGGCGGCGCCCAGGAGCAGGGTGAACGGGCGCGCCAGCAAGGGCCGGAAGTCGGTCAGCGCGCCGACCCCCAGGAAGATCAGCGGCGGCAGCAGCTCGGTCGCGATGCCCGCGTCGTAGATCAGCTGCAGCAGCGGCAGGTGGGCGCCCGGCTCGGCGACGTAGGTGCTGCTGGCCGACAGGTTCGCGAACGGCAGGTTGGCCAGCACCGCGCCGAAGCCGATCGGTACCAGCAGCAGCGGTTCGTAGTTGCGGGTGACGGCGAGGTAGACGAGCACCCCGGCGACGACGAACATGATCAGGTTCTGCCAGCCCAGACCGGCGAAGCCGCTGCCCTGGATCAGGGCCGCCCAGCCGTCCACCTCAGCCTCCGGCGATCGTGACGATCGGGGTGGCGGCGCCGACCTCGTCGCCCGGTCGGGCGTCGACGCTGGCGACGCGGCCGGTGACCGGGGAGCGCACGTCGTGCTCGGCCTTCATCGCCTCGACCGTCGCGACCACCTGACCGGCGTCGACGGCGTCGCCCTCGCGGACGTGGACCTTGAGCACCTCGACCTGGCCCCCGAAGGGCGAGTGGACGGGGGTGAGGGCGCCGGCGGTAGGGGCGGGAACCGTGGACGGGCTCGCGACCGGCGCCGGCGCGGCCGCGGCGGCCGGGGCGTCGGGAGGCGCGAGCGTGACGTCGAAGGTGCGTGCCAGCGACCCCTCGCGCACGGTGACGCGGGTCGTGACCGGCTCGCTCCAGCTCGGCGCGGCGGCCGCCGCGGGAACGACGGCGGGAGCCGCGGGCACGGGCGTCGGGGCCGCGGGGGCCGGGGCCTCCTTGAGCGGCAGCTTGACGCGCGGACGGCCCTGGAGCAGGCGGATCCCCTCGTTCAGGTCCATGTCCTTGCCGGGCACGATCGCCGCGGCGACCAGGAAGACGTTCTCGTCCGTGACCGGCAGACCGCGCTCCTGCAGCGCCGCGCGGGCCGGCCCCAGGCTGTCGGGGGCGGCGGCCAGCGGGTCGCCGTCGAACGGCTCGAGCCCCAGCTGCTGCGACGCCGCGCGCACCACGTCGGGATCGGGCGGGGCGGGCGGCCGACCGAAGTAGCCCAGGACCGACTTGCCGTAGCCGGCGTCGATCCTCTCCCAGCGGCCGTAGAGCACGTTGTTGAACGCCTGCAGCCAGTACTGCTGGCTGCCGGGCGTGACGCTGGTCCAGGCGCCGCCGGCCTCGACGACGACGGGGAACTCGGCCAGCACCTCGCCGTAGCGATCGAGGATGCCGGCCTCCTTCATCATGTGGACGTTGGGGCCGATCGCGCCGCCCGGCATCGGGAAGTTCACGACGCGGGCGTCGGCGGCCAGGGTGATCGGGTTGAAGTCGTAGTCGGCCAGGCCGTCGCTCAGGGCGCCCTCGATCGCGCCCATCGCGGTCGGGTCGACGTCCAGCACGTAGCCGGTGTGCTTCAGCGCGTGCGCCATCGAGCGCACGTCCGGCTGCGAGGTGCCCGACGCCAGCGGTCGGACCGACAGGTCGATCCCGTCCGCGCCCCCCTCGATCGCCGCCATCGTGCAGGCGACCGCCATCGAGGCGGTGTCGTGCGTGTGGAACCACAGCGGCACGTCGGACCCCAGCAGCCTCTTGATCCCCTTGGCCGTGTCGAACACGGTGGTCGGATCGGTCGTGCCGGAGGCGTCCTTCAGGCAGAGCGAGTCGATGTGCACGTCGGCGTCCAGCAGGCGCCGAGCGATGTCGACGTAGAAGGCGGGGGTGTGCACCTCGGTCGAGGCGTACGGCAGGCCCATCAGCGCGACGGTGACCTGGTGGTGCAGGCCGGCCTCGACGATCGGGCGACCGGTGGCGACGAGGTTGTCCACGTCGTTCATGAAGTCGAAGTTGCGGTCGATCGTGGTGCCGTGCCTGCGCATCAGCCGCGCCTGCAGCGCGAGGGCGTCGGTACGCTGGGTGGTGAGGGTCACGCCGGAGACGCTGCGGGTCAGGATCTGCAGGTCGGCGTCCGGGCCGACCGCGGCGCGCATCCGGTCCATCGCCTCGAACGGGTCCTCGCCGACGTAGAAGTAGGGCGCCTGGTAGCGCGCCCCGCCGCCGAACTCGAAGTGGCGGACGCCCGCCTCGGCCGCGATTTGCATCGCGGGGAGCACGTCGTCCACGCGCACCTTGCCGCCGAAGACGCTCTGGAGGCCGTCGCGGAAGGCGGTGAGCATGACGCGGATCTTCTTCTCGCTGCGGGTGTGGATCATGACGGACGACCTTCCGGGACCTCGGCGACCTGGACCACGACGGCGTCCGGCGCTACCTGGCGGGCGGCCGCGTGGATCGCGGCCAGGACGAAGGGGTCGCTGGCGCCTCCGCCGGCGGGGGGCGCGGCGGGGGCGGAGGGTTCGACCGGAGGGGGCGGGAAGAGGGCGGTGAGCGCGCGCACGGCGGCGGCTAGCAGCCCGAGGACCACCAGCACGGCGCCGAACGCTTGCAGCGACAGCGACCAGAGTTCGGGTTCGTTCATCTGGCGTCCTCCCAGCGACACGACGGCGTGGGCCCCGTGTTCAACCGCGGGCGGGACGATGCTCCCGGCGCCGCGTCCGCGGACCAGCGTACGTCGGCGGCAGCGCGCGGGGCCCGGGACCGACGTCCCCGTCGGGTCACCGGCACGCCGGTCACCCCAGCGGATCGAGCGTCATGCGGCCGTGGCGGACGGGATCCGGGATCCCTCGGATGCGCAGCGACAGGTCGGGCAGCAGCGCCTCGACCACGCCGCGCGCGATCGGTTCCGCGGACGCGTCGTCCTCGTCGTCGACCGGCCAGATCGTGACGCGCCGGCCGAGGAAGGCGGCCCGGTCGCGGTAGGCGTCGATCAGCGCGGCGCCGTGCCCTTCGTCGAGTGCGGTGCGGGCGGCCTCGATCTCCTCCAGCACCGGGTGCAACAGCCGGCTCCAGGCCGCGGGATCCGCGAAGCGGGGATCCGCGTCGGCCAGCCGGGCCGGCGGGAGCGCGCGGGCCGTAGCCGGCAGCTCCGGACGGGCGGCGACGTTCACGCCGATGCCGAGGAGCAGGTGCCGGACACGTCCACCTTCGACGTGGCTTGCACTCAGCACGCCGCCGACCTTGCGGTCGGCCAGCAGCAGGTCGTTCACCCACTTGAGCCCGGGGCGGACCGCGCCCTGGGAGGCACGCTCGATCGCGCGCGCGGTCGCGACGGCGGGAAGGACGGCCAGGGCCGCCTGAACCTCGGCGGCGGGCAGGTTCAGCGACAGGTGGACGCTCAGGTGCAGGTTGCCGGCCAGGGTGGCCCACGCGCGACCGCGCTGACCGCGGAACCTCGACCCCTCCAGCGCCACCGTGGCCAGGGCGTCGGGCACGGGGTCGCCGGCCGCCAGGCGCTGCTGCAGCACGCCGAACTGCGACGTCGGCGCGTGCGCGACGATCACCACCGGACCGGGCCAGACGCGCAGCTCGGCGCCTCGGATGCGGGACGCGGTGCCGTCTCCCGCGAGGGCCCGCCACGCCCAGGCGGCATCGGACGGGAGGGTGTCGAGCTCCGCGGGCTCGAGGCCGTCGCCGAACGCAAGTCGCTCCACGTCGCGCAGGTCGGTGAGCAGCGTCATCCTCGCCAGGATACGGCGGCCTGGGGCCATCCGTCCCCCTCCTCGTCGGCTACGGTCGGGGCGTAGGTAGTACCACACTCAAGCCCCTAGGAAAGGTGTGTACACATGGCCCGCTTCGACAACACCAACAGCTTCGTCAGCGGCGGCGCGCGCGGCATCGGCGCGGAGATCGCCCGCCAACTGGTCGCCGAAGGCGGCAAGGTCGTCATCGCCGACGTCCTCGAGGAGGACGGCAAGGCCCTGGCCGCCGAGCTGGGCGACGCCGCGACGTTCGTCACGCTGGACGCGACCAAGGACGCCGAGTGGATCGCCGCCGTCGAGGCCGCCGAAGCCTTCGGCGGGCCGATCTCCTACTTCGCGAACAACGCGGGGATCGTCGGCTTCGGCCCGATCGACGAGATGGACTCCGACGAGTTCCGCCGCGTCATCGACATCAACCTCACCGGCGTGTTCCTGGGCATGAAGTACGTCGTCCCGTCGATCAAGAAGGCCGGCGGCGGCGCGATCGTCAACACCTCCTCGACCGCGGGGATGATCGGCTACGCCAACCTGTCCGCCTACGTGGCCAGCAAGTGGGCCGTCCGCGGCATGACCAAGACCGCCGCGATGGAACTCGGTCGCGACAAGATCCGCGTCACCTCGGTCCACCCCGGCCCGATCGCCACGCCGATGACCGCCGGCATGGGCGACGAGCTCACCTCGACCCAGCCGATCCCGCGCTACGGGACGGTCGACGAGGTCGCCAAGCTGTTCCTGTTCCTCTTCGCCGACGCGACGTTCAGCACCGGTTCGGAGTTCCTCGTCGACGGCGGCGCCGTGCTGGGGCCGTTGACCCCGGTCCAACCGGGCGAGTAACCCTCCCCCGCCACGATCCAGCGGGACCGGTCCAGGCCGGTCCCGCTTCGCATGGCGCACGGTTCAGGGCCCGGCGACCACGGCGTCGGCCGGCACCAGTCGGCCGGGGAACGCGTCGTCCCCGAGGATCCGCTTGAGCGTCAGCACGACCGCCCACGGGAACGCCCCCACCATCAGCACCGCGGTCGGGTGGGCCGACGCGACCGCAAGCATCGGCAGCGCGTTGGTGAGCGCGTGGAAGAGCATGACGATCAGCAGGCTGCGCGAGCGCTGGTAGAGCCAAGCGTAGAGGTAGCTCATCGCCACCAACGACAGGTAGTTGCCCCCGACGGCGACGGCGAAGGTGACGGCCGCCGGACCAGCGCCGTCCGGCAGGGTCGGCCCCAGGACCAGTGCCAGCACCGGCAGGTGCCACGCCCACCAGGCCGCGCCGAGGACCCACACCCAGCGCTCGCCCGCGAAGCGTTGTTGGAGCCGCGGCATCAGGTAGCCGCGCCAGCCCGGCTCCTCCCCGAGGCCGCTGGTGAGGAGCTGGTGCACGACCACGACCGCGAACCAGCCCAGCACCGCCGTGCCCCCGGCGGCCCACGCCATCGGCCGGCCGCCGCCCGCGCCGAAGAGCACCGTGCCCAGCCAGGCCGGCAGCCAGGTGACCGCCAGCGCCAGACCGACGACCCAACCCAACAGCGTCGGATCGCCACCGAGGTGGAGGGTGCGCCGCAGCAGCGGTAGCGGGGCGCGCGGGCCCGATTCGACGATCAGCGCGATCTTGGCGGCCAGCACGGGACCGAAGACCGCGGCGGTGAAGATCGCGATCGCGGCGAGGTGGCGGGGCCCGTCGAAGCCGTCGCGGGCCCAGGTCGCGAGCGCCTGGCCGATCCGATCGGAGGCGGGCAGCAGCCAGCCGGTGTCACGTACCAGGGCGTAGGCGACCGCCCAGCAGGTCCAGGTCCAGGCGTAGGCCACCGCGAGGTAGACCGCCACGCCGCGCGTCCGCGTCGCTGCGGGCCGCGTCGAAACGGGCGGGACGGTGGCGTCCACGCCTCACGCTACGCCTGGCGCAGATGCCGGTCGACGGCAGACGACCCGTCATGGCCGCGCCCTCCCTGGGCTCAGCCGATCAACCGCCGCATCCGATCGGCCATGACGCTCATGACCTGGACGGCGAAGTGCGGGGTGCGGGCGACCAGGTCGTGGAAGCGGTCCTTGTCGACCGGCGACAGGGCGACGTGGGTCTCGGCCCAGGCCGAGGCGCTACGGGGCGCGTCGTCGATCAGCGCCATCTCGCCGAACAGGCCTCCGGCCTCGATACGGTCGAGGACCCCCTCGTCCGTGCCGATCGCCACGGTGCCCTCCAGCACGACGTACATCACGTCGGGCGGGTCGCCCTTGCGGAAGATCGTCGCGCCGGGCTCGAAGCGCACGGTGGCGTCCGGACGGTCGAACAACGGGGTCGCGTCCATGGATCGAATCCTAGCGCGCCGTCCCGTCCGCCCCTGCGGCGAGCGCCCGCAGCGTCGCCTCGTCGGGCATCTCGCCGCGGGCCAGGGTCTCGACCAGCGTCCGGCAGGTCGTCCCGATCGCGTCGCGCACCCCGCGCCATACCTCCAGGCCGTGGCTGCTGGGGTCGCGGAAGGCGACGTGCAGGCGGGTCGTGCGCGCCGGGTAGGTCGGGCAGCGCTCGTTGGCGTCGTCGCAGACCGTCATCACCAGGTCGAACGACCACGGGTCGGGAACGTCGTACAGCGTCTTGGACGCATGCCCACTCAGGTCGATGCCGACCTCGCCCATCACCGTCACGGCGTCGGCCTTGACCCGGGTCGCCTCGGTCCCGGCGGACCAGACCTCGGCGTCCAGCCCCGCCTCGTGGACGTAGCGACGCAGCCAACCCTCCGCCATCTGGCTGCGGGCGCTGTTGTGGGTGCACAGGACCAGGAGCCTCACGGGGTCCCTCCGTGGGCGGGATCCACGCGATCGGCCCGAACGGCGGACGGCGCGCACGCCTCCCCCGCCGCGTCCACGACCGACGCCGGCGCGGGCGTGACGGGACCGAAGAACCTGCGCCGGATCCACAACGCCACCCCGACCAGGCCCAGCATCACCGGCACCTCGACCAGCGGCCCGATCACTGCGGCGAAGGCGACGCCGGAGCCCAGCCCGAAGACGCTGATCGCGACGGCCAACGCCAGCTCGAAGTTGTTGCTGGCCGCCGTGAACGACAGGGTGGTGGCGCGGCCGTAGTCCGCGCCCGCCGCCTTGCCCATCGCGAAGGAGATCAGGAACATCGCCACGAAGTAGATCGTCAGCGGGATCGCGATGCGGACGACGTCGACGGGGAGCTGGACCAGGCGATCGCCCTGCAGCGCGAACATCGCGACGATCGTGGCCAGCAGCGCGACCGGCGTGAGGGGCGAGAGGCGGGGCGCAAGGACCTGGTCGAACCATGCGCGGCCGCGCGTGCGCAGCGCGATCCAGCGGGTCGCGGCGCCGGCCGCGAACGGCACGCCCAGGTAGATGCCGACCGCGGCCGCGATCTCGCCGATGCCGACGTCGACGACCGCGCCCGCGAGCCCGAAGAGGGGCGGCAGCACGGTCAGGAACAGCCAGGCGTAGACGCCGAAGAAGAGGATCTGGAAAACGCTGTTGAAGGCCACGAGGCCGGCGGCGTAGTCGCCGTTGCCGTCGGCCAGCTGGTTCCAGACCAGCACCATGGCGATGCAGCGCGCCAGGCCGATCAGGATCACGCCGGTCATGTACTCCGGCCGGTCGGACAGGAAGGCGACCGCCAGGACGAACATCAGCAGCGGTCCGATCAGCCAGTTCTGGATCAGCGACAGGCTCAGCACCTTCACGTCGCGGAAGACGGTGGGCAGCTGGCCGTAGCGGACCTTGGCGAGCGGCGGGTAGAGCATCACGATCAACCCGATCGCGATCGCGACGTTGGTGCTGCCGACGGCGGCGGCGTCCAGCGCGCGTGGGACCGCGGGCGCGAAGGTGGCCAGGGCCACGCCCAGCGCCATCGCCGCGAAGATCAGCGGCGTCAGCCAGCGGTCGAGGAACGACAGGCGGCGGATCACGAGACGGCGACGCGCAGGTGGCGCGGCTGGAGGTCGGTGGGGTCGAGCCGCTCGGCCGCCGCGGCCAGGCCGGACAGCTCCTGCGCGAGGTCGCGCAGCGCGCCGGCGTCGAGGCGGTAGTAGGTCCAGCGGCCGTGCTTCTCGGCGTGGACCAGGCCGGCGTCGACGAGCTGCTTCATGTGGTGGCTGACGGTGGACTGAGAGACGCCCAGGAAGCTCTCGACGTCGCAGGCGCAGACGCCGTCGTCGCGGCTGCAGCAGCTCGCGACCGGATCGGCGAGGAAGGCGACGATGCGGGAGCGCGTGGGGTCGGCCAGGACGCGCAGGCGGGGATCGAGGTCGCGCATGCATCGATCATGGTCGATCCATCGATCGTTGTCAATGTATCGTGGCGCGAATCGATCGACTGCCATCGATGGGTCGATCGTCGCCCGCCCCTCGGAGGTGCCCATGCTTCGCCCCGCCCTGCCCCGCTTCGGCCTGTTCCTGCAACCGATCCACGACCCGCGCGACGACCCCGGCGTGGCGCTCGAGGACGACCTGACGCTGCTCGAGCACCTCGACCGGCTGGGCTTCGACGAGGCCTGGATCGGCGAGCACCACGCCACCGGCTGGGAAACGGTCGCCTCCCCCGCGGTGTTCATCGCCGCAGCGGCCGCCCGCACGCGCCGGATCCGCCTGGGATCCGGCGTCGTGCCCCTGCCGCTGCACCATCCCCTGGTCACCGCCGGCGAGTACGCCCTGCTGGACCACCTGACCGGCGGCCGCGCGATGCTGGGCGTCGGTCCCGGCGGCGGGCTGCCCGCCGATCCCCTCGTGTTCGGCCTGGACCCGGCGCGCCAGCCGGCCATGTTCACCGAGCGCTTCGACGTGCTCATGCGTCTATTCCAGGAGCGCGACCCGTTCGACCACGACGGCGAGGGGTTCACGCTGCGGAACGCGGTCCTGAACCTGCGCCCCCGCACCCGGCCGCACCCCGAGATCGCCGTCGTCGCCGGTCGCTCCCGCGAGGCCCTGCGGCGGATCGGACGCCACGGCGCGCGCTGGCTGGTCGGGGCGCCCGCGGCCGACCTCGACGCCGCCTGGGACGAGGTGCAGGCCGGGGCGCAGGAGGCGGAGCGTTCCGCCACGCGCGACCAGGCGGACCTGCCGGTCACGATCCACCTGGCCCCCACGCGTCAGCAGGCGCTGGACGAGGTGCGCGGGGCCGCCGCGCGCGAACGCTTCGACTTCGCGAGCGGCGTCAACGGCCGGCCCGTCCCGACCGAACCGCGGGACGCCTGGGTCGACCGCCTGGCTGAGGAGGACACCGTCGTCATCGGAACGCCGGAGGCCGCGACGGCCAAGCTGACGGCCCTGCGCGAGCGCACCGGCGTCGGTGGCTTCCTGGTCACGGCCAAGTGGTGGGCGGGCCGAGAGGCGACCCTGCGCAGCTACGACCTGCTGGCGCGACGGGTGATGCCCGCGCTGCGGGGGACGCGTGCCGAGCTGGAGACGGCCGCGGCCGCCGCCGGCCGGCTGGTGCGAACGTGACCGACCGCGGACCCGAACCCGACCGACGGCCCGTGTCGTAGCGTCGGCCATCGTGCCGGCCGCGACCCCCGACCCTCCCCGCGCCCGCGCCATCGCCTGGAGTCTGGCCGTCACCCAGACGATCGGCTACGGCGTGCTGTTCTACGCCTACGCGGTCGTCACCCTGCCGATGGAGGCGGAGCTGGGCTGGAGCCGCGCCGACACCTCCGGCGCCTTCTCCCTGGGGCTGCTGCTGGCCGGGGCGGCCGCCTGGCCGATCGGACGCTTCGTCGACCGCCACGGCGCGCGCGGCCTGTTGACCGTCGGATCGGTCGCCAGCGGGGCCGCGGTCCTGGCCTGGTCGTACGTCACGACCCTGCCGCAGCTGTACCTGGTGCAGGCCGCGATCGGCCTGATCCTGGCCGCCGTCACCTACGAGGTCGCCTTCGCGGTGATCGCCCGCTGGTTCCCGCGCGAGCGCCGCATCCGCGCGCTGCTGATCGTCACGACGCTGGCTGGCCTGGCCAGCACCATCTTCGTTCCGCTCACGCAGGCGCTTGTGGACGGCGTCGGCTGGCGGGCCGCGCTGAGGATCCTGGCGGCCGTGCTGTGGCTGGGCACGGTGCCGCTGCACGCCCTGGCGGTCCGGCGTCCGCCCGACGACGATCCGGCGGACGCGGTGCGACGCGAGCCCTCGCGCACCGCACGCGACGCTTGGCGCAGCGGCCCGTTCTGGTGGCTCACGACCGCCTTCGCCCTCGACCGCATGATCGCCGTCGCGATCGGGGCGCACGCCGTCCCGCTGCTGCTGGAGCGCGGCCACCCGCCCGCGCTGGTCGCGACGGTGGCCGGCTCGATCGGCGTGCTTCAGGTCGCCGGGCGGCTGGTCTTCGCGCCCGCCACGCGCCACGCCTCGCTGGCCCTGCTGACGGTCGCGACGTTCGGCGTGCGCGCCGCGTCGCTGGCAGCGGTCGCCTGGCTGCCGGGCCTGACGGGGCTGATCGCCTTCGCCGGCCTGTACGGCCTGTCCAACGGGGCGGCCACGCTGGCGCGCGCGGGCCTGGTGGCCGAGACGTTCGGACCGCGCCACTACGGCGCCATCAACGGCGCGATGACGACCGCCGTGGCGCTGACGCAGACGATCGCGCCGCTGGCCGTCGGCGCGGCGCGGGTGGCGACGGGGGACTACCGACTCGCCCTCCTGACCCTGATCGTAGCGGCGCTGGTCGGCGGGGTAGCGATCGAGGTCCCGCGCCGCAGGCGTCGCTTCTCGACCTGAGGCGAACGAGCGGCCCCGAACCGTGGATGGTTCGGGGCCGCCGAGGGGCGAGCGCCGTGGACGATCCGGGCGGCTACCAGCGGAACAGGCCGTCCCCTTCGAGGCCGATCGTGAAGCCCGCGTCGTCGTAGGGCGTGAGAAGAGTGTCGCCAGTGCTGTAGCCCAGGCTCAGCCACAGCGAGTCGACGACCTCGAATCGGAACTCAGCGGTGAGCGACGTGTCGAACGTGCCCAGCACCGGTCGGGCGACCGCCTGACCGTACAGGACGGCTTCGGCGTCGCGATCGAGGAGGCGGAGGGGCACGACGACCCCCAGGCGCGGCTGGACCGCGAACGGCCGCAGGCGATCGCCCAGGTTGGCCTCCATCGCGACCGAGGGGCGCAACGCCAGCGAGCGACCGTCGCCCGCGTCCAACAGGCCCTCGACGTCCAACTGAGCGCCGAAGCCGGCGGTCAACGTCGTCACGCCATCGGCGACCACGCCGTCGAGGTACCCGATGGCCCCGCTCGGGGCGATGTGGACGTCGCCCGCCCCACCCGCGGTGGCCGCGGCCAGGTCGGCTCGGACCGCCGCGCCGAAGCGACCCTCGACCACCGGGAGGACCTGCAGGTCCAGGTCGATCGCGTACGCGATCGCCTCGTGCTGGCCGGCGATGGCGGCCAGAAGATCCAGGGTCGTCGGGCCGTCGACCGGCAGGACCGCGTCCAGGCCGATCTGCGCGTCGGTGGCGTCGCCACGGTAGCGGGCCGCGACGCCGCCGCGCCACTCGGTGCCACCATCGGTCAGGACGGCCGCACCGTAGACGTCGGCGTCGACGGTGTCGCTCAGCGCCAGGGGCGCGTCGACGCCGAATCGCAGGCGACCGCCGTTCGCGTCGTCGACCAGCTCGTACGCGACCTCGAGCTCGACGCCGCCGATGGTGCGCGCGGCGCCGACCTCCCCTTGAAGGTCGCCGCCGTCGAGGCGTAGGGCGCCAGCGAGGGTGGCCCCGGCCACGTCGACCGAGGTGGACAAGGTGGTGAGGGGGGCCCCGCCACCGACGAGGGGTTGGTCGTGACCCAGGTCGATCCGCACCGGACCGATCTCTCCACCGACGCTCAGGCCGGCACGCCAGGCGCCGTCCCGCCAGTCGTACGAGGTGGCGGCTCCGACGTCCAGCGGGCCGGTTCGCGTCGCGAGGTCGACCGTGGTGGTCGCGAGACGGGCCGATTGCTCGTGGCCGATCCCGATCGTCCACGTGTCGCGCAGCCGGACGGCGATGCGAGCCTCGCCCGAGACGCCGTCCGTGGAGCGGAACCCGAGTCCAGTCTCGATCGAGAACGGTTCGAGGTCGAGCCGGACGCCGAGCGACGTACGTTCGACGCGGCTGCCGATCATCGAGGCCGACAGGTCGGCGTCGCCGCCGGCCCAGTCGGTCGTGACCTTGAGCGCCGCCTCGAATCGGTCGCCGTAGGAAGCGCCGACCTCGACGCGGGTCGCACCGAGCTCCGCGCTCACGCCGGCACCGGCGACGATGCCGTCGCGCGGCGCACCCATGGGCACGTAGGCCACGACGAGTTCGGGCCGCTCGCCGTCGGGCCCGAGGATCGCGACCGGGCCGATCAGCACGATCTCGGCTCCGTCCACGACGTAGTCGACGCCCGGCTCGAGGCGGACGCGCTCGTCGCCGCGCACCCGTTCGACGGCCAGACTGCCGCTGGCAGGCATCTCGGCCAACGTCACCCGGCGCAAGCCGGCGACGTCGAAGCTCTCGCGGACCACGTCGCTGCGCACGACGCCGAGGTAGCCGGAAAGCGTGACGGCCTCGTCGGCGTCCACCTGGGCGCGGAATGCGGTCGCCGCGGGCCGCTCGCCGACGGCGGGTGCGGAAAGGGCGCCGTAGCGGTACTCGGCGCTCCAGCCGTCTCCCCGCGCGACGAAGGCGATGCCGTCCTCGCTCGCGAGATCCTGGGCGAATCCGTCCAGGGGCACCAAGCGCCACGCGCCGGTCGGAACGTCCCCGCGGTCGTACGGCATCAGCAGGCTGGCGAAGCCCGCGTCGGGCCTCCACGAGACGCCCAACGCACCTTCGAGGCGGACCCCGTCGAGCCGCGCATCGATCCGAGTTCGGATCCGGGCGTCGAAGCTCGCCGCACCGCCGAGGGGAGCCACGCGGGCCGCGGCGTCGTACAGCGCCAGGCTGGGCGCACCACCCTCGTCGACGGGCCGCAGGGCGTAGTCCACGACGTGGGGACCGTAGCCGACCACGCGACGGGCGAAACCGCCCGCCGGGGCGAGGTCGGGCACGCTGCCGGGTAGCAGGGCGACGAGACGCACGTCGAGGGGCACCTCGGCGAAGAGGTACCGGCCCGCGCCGTCACTGATGGCCGTCAGACCATCGGCACGCGCGATCCGAGCGCCTTCGACCGGCAGGTCGTCGTCGCCGAAGCGCCCGTCCTCGTCGACATCCAGGAAGACGCGACCGAAGACCGCGCGGTCGTCGTCTACGACGGGTCGTGCGTCCAGGATCACGGTGAGGTCGAGGGTCCGAGCATCGCTGTAGACGACGCCGAGCGGATCGGTGATTCGCGCCACGACGTCGTAGCTGCCCGACGCCAAGGCGTTCTCCTCCGGAACGACCAGCGTCCAGCGACCCGTCTCGGGGTCGTGATCGAGATGGCCGTCGCCGCGCTCGTAGGTAACCCCGTCGAGCGTGACGGTGAAGGCGTCGCGGGGACGCAGATCGGCGGTTCCGGTGATGGTGGGAGTCGGGGTCCCGACCGTCGCCGCGTCCACGGTCGGCAAGGCAGGCGGTTCGAGTCGGACGGTCAGCTCGTCGGTGGTGGCGTCCGTCGTCGTGGTCCCTACGGCGGTCGAGACGGTCGCGACGACGTCGTAGAGGCCCTCCTCGAGGGCGTGCTCGGCAGGAACCTCGAGGCTCCAGCGACCGCTGGCGGCGTCGTAGTCGACCGCGCCGGAGGCGAGGTCGTAGAGGACGCCGTCCACCTCGACCGTGAGCGTGTCGCCGTCGAGCACCTCGGCGGTCCCGCCGAGGATCGGCGTCGCATCGTCGGTGACGAGCGGATCGACCGTGGGTACGGCGGGCACGCGCGTGTCCACGACGATCTCGCCCGTACCGTCTGCAGGGCCGGTGACGTCGTTGCCCGCGAGATCGTAGGCGACGATCGTGACGTCGTAGGTGCCGCTCGCCAGCGCGTGCTCGTCCGGGATCGCGACGCTCCACGTCCCGTCCGGATCGAACTGGGCCGGGTAGGCCGCCCCGGCGACGGTGACCTCGATTCGCTCGGTGTCGGCCGCGTCGTAGTCGCCACCGAGGGTGGGTGTCGGATCGCTCGTTTCGACCGGATCGAGGGACGGCATCTCGGGCGGCACCGTGTCGACGACGATCGTTCGTTCGGTCGTGTCGCTGGCGTTGCCCGCCGGATCGTAGGCCGTTGCTTGGAGCACGTACGTACCGTCGGGGAGGGGACCCTCGACACCGCGGTCGACGCTCCACCCCTGCCCATCCCGGTCGGCGATGGTGTCGAACGCGACCTCGCCCGCGTCGTCGACGAGGACGACCTGGACGTCGAGCCCGGGGCGGCCCGTGCCCTCGAAGAGGAGGGTCGGATCGTTGCTGACGAAGTCGCCGTCGACGCCGCTATCGTCCGAGATCGCGTCGATCGTCGGAGCGGCGTCGGTCCCGCCGGTGATGACGATCGTCACGGTGGTGCCTGTACCATCGGCGGCGACGAGGGGGAAGCTGTCGGCGAGCTCTTCACCGTCGTCCAGAGCGTCGACGTCCGGGTTCGCCGCATCCAGTTGGTAGCTCCAGGCGCCGGACGCGTCGACCGTGAAGCTGCCGTAGCCGGCATCGCTGACCGCGGCGGTGCCGACGGGGACGAACGCGTCGTCCGTGCCGTCCACGTCGCTGGTCGCCGCGTCGCCGCCGACGACCGGCGTGTCCGCGTCCTCGTAGACGGTGCCGGACAGGTCACCGGCGAAGACGGCGGGGTCGTTGGCACCGGTGATCGCGACCGTGAGCTGGGCTGGCGTGGCCGCACCCTGCGGGTCGGCGACGACCACGTCGAACGTGACGACGGGGGCGGATCCAGCGGGCACGGCGTCGATCGCCGCGGCGTCGGGGGTGAACGCGAAGACTCCGTCGGCGTCCAGACTCAGCGTGCCGTAGGCGCTGCTGCCGTCCTGCCCGGTGGCGAACGCCCAGACCAGATCGGTGACGAGGTCGTCCTCGTCGACGTCGCTCGCGAGGAGGGTGCCGGTGGTGGGATCGAAGGTATCGACGGCGGGCGTGTCGCCGTAGTCGTAGGCGTACGTCCCCTCGACCACCGGGGCGTCATTGACGCCGGTGACGGTCACGGTCACGGTCGCGCTGCGCGCATCGCTCTCGCCGTCGCTGGCGGTGTAGACGATGCGGCTCTCGACGCTGTCGCCAGCGTCGAGGCCCTCGAAGTCGCCGTCGGGGTCGAAGGTGAGCGCGCCGTCCGAAGCGATGGTGAACGCTCCGCCGCCGCTGCCGGTCGTCGCGGCGCCCACGTTGGCGGAGGCGCCGTCGACGAGTTCGACGAACAGCGCGTCGCTGCCGAGCGCGACGTCGTTCTCGAGCACGTCGGCTCCCGACAGGACGGTGTCTTCGTCGGTCTCGTACGGGTCGTCGGTCGGTTCCGGGCTGCGGTTCGAGACGGTCCAGGTGAACGTCTGCGTCGCGCCGAGTCCGGAGGCGTCGGTGCGGGTGATGGCGACCCCGTAGACGCCCCGATCCACGCCGTCGCCGACCTGGCTCGCGGCGGGATCGATGGTGCCGGACACGAGGCCGGTCGTGGGATCGATGGACAGCGAGCCGGGCGCTCCCGCCATCGCGTAGGCCGCTGTGTCGGGGACGTCCACATCGGCGAAGAAGGTCGAGGCGTCGAAGGAGACCTGGCTTGCATCCAGACCGTCCTGGTCGGGGACCGTCCCGACGGTCGCCGGTGCGTCGTTGCTGCCGGTGATGTCGATCGTGACCATCGCCTGGCTGCCATCGGCGGCCCGGATCGGGAAGGCGTCGGTCAGGTTGGCGCCGGACGCCAAAGCGTCGACCGTAGGATCAGTGTCATCGAGCAGGTAGCTCCAGCCGCCGTCGGAGCCGACGGTGTACGTGCCATGGCCGCCGGTGCTGGGAGTCGCGGTCGCGACGACCTCGAAACTCGTCGCGGAATCGACGTCGGACGCGACGGCGGTGCCGGTAGCGGTGTCCGACCCCCGCGGACCGTCGGACTCCACACCGGCCTCGACGACGCTGCCGGTGAGATCACCCGACACATCCGCCGGATCGTTCGTGCCGGTGATGGTGATGGTGACCGTCTCGGTCGCCGACGTGTCGGTCCCGTCATCGGCCGTGAGGTCGTAGACGAGGGTGAGCGTCTCGCCTGCGGCGAGCAGATCGAGGTCGGCGGTGATCTCGTAGGTCCAGCCGCCGGTGGTGGCGGAGAAGCCAGCCGCCAGAGCAGCTTCGAGGCCCGCATCCAGCGTGCCCCCGTCGCGACTCCACACGATGCCGCCGTTCAGACTCGCGTCGATCGTGGGCGCTGCGTCGTCGACGTCGGCGACGCTCAACGTGCCGCTGGTGCTCAGCGTCTCGATCCCGTCGCCCTCCACGAGCGAACCGCTCGCATCGACGACGGTCAGCACGGGGGGGTCGTTCACGGCGTTCACGGTCGCGCCCAGCGTCACGGTGTCGCTGGAGTAGACGGTGTCGACGCCGTTGCCTTCGACGTTCACGCCGGTCGCGCCGTCGACCACGGCGCCGCCGGTCTCGATCAGGCGGACCGTGAGCTCGGTCGTAGCGCCTGCGTAGTCCCCCACGGGCAGGAAGCGCAGCCGCGCCGTCGTCGTCAGGGTGAGCGCCGAGGCGTCGGCCAGGCCGGCCGGTAGCGACGTCCAGGTCGCGCCGGCGTCCAGGCTGTACTGCCAGCGGCCCACACCCGGGTCGGCCGGGTCGTCGGTCACCGCGACGCCCGCGAGCGTGCCGGCGCTGCTGCCGCCCGCATCGTCGGCCGCGTCGGTGAAGACGCCGGTACCGAACAGATCGGCGACCGTCTGGCCCGCCGGGTCGGTGGCGTCCTCGCTCACGTCGACGGCGGCGACGCTTGTCACCAGCGCGGTGGGCGCGTCGTTCACGGGCGTGACGTCGAAGGTGAGGGTGGACGGCGTGGCGTCGAGCACCTGACCGCCGTTCGCGGTCGTGCCGTCGTCCTCGACCTGGACGGTGAAGCTGGCGTAACCGGCGCCGTTGGCGTCGGGAGCCGGGGTGAAGACGAGCGTCGCGAGGTCGGCGACCGCCACGCGGTCGTTCACCTCGGCAGCGGCGCCGTTCAGCGTGAGGCTTCCCGTCGCGGGCAGGCTGGCGATCGTCACGAACGCGAAGGCGTCGGCCGGCTCGTCCGCGGGATCGGCGAAGCCGAAGTCGCTCGCCCCGAACGTGTGAGCCTGGTCCTCGAGCACCTCGACGGTGGCGTCCGCGCCGGTCGGCGGGTCGCTGACGGGCGTTACGTCGATCGTGAGGCTGGACGCGTCGACGCTCCAAGCGCCCCCGTCGGACACGCGGAAGGTCATCGTGGCGTAGGCCGCGCCGTTCTCGTTCGGGTCGGCGGTGTAACGCAGCCAGCCGGTTCCGAGGTCCGCTGCGGCGATCTCGTCGCCTGCGGTGACCGGAGTCCAGTCGGTGCCGTCGGCGCTGCTCTCCAGCGTGCCCGCGGTGGGCAGCGTGACGATCCGGACGGCCGCGAGGGGCGTGCCCTCGACGTCGGCGTAGCTGCCGAAGTCATCGTTGACCAGAGCAGTGGCCGTGTCTTCGAGGACGGTGACCATGTCGTCGCTGGTCGTGGGCGCATCGTTCACCGGGATGACCTCGGCCTGGACCGTGACGGCGTCCAACGACCAAGCACCGGTCGCGAGGTCGGCGTCGCCGTTCCCGGAGGCGGTCAGGTCGACCGTGGTGCTCGCGTCCGCGGTCAGCGTCGTGCTGCCGTCGGCAAGGCGGATCGACAGGGCGCCCATCGTGCCGTCGGCGTCGGCTGCTGGCACGAAGCGCACCTGCGTGGCCGCGGAGAGGATCAGCGCCACTCCTTCCGCGAGGCCCCCGGCAGGCACCTCGGCCCAGCTCGCGCCGGATCCGACCTGCCAGGTGCCCTGCTCCGCCGTGGCGGCGTTACCGACGAGGGCGACGTAACTGAACGGGGTGGCGGTCGAGTCGCCGCCGCTTGCGGTCTGGTCGTCCGCGGCGTCGTCGTAGCGACCGCCGAGCAGGTCGGCGAAGGAGACCGAGGTGGTCGTGACGTCCTCGTCGGTCGTGAGGATCTCGGTCGTCGCCGCGGCGGCGATCGGCCGGTCGTTGACCGGCATGACGGTCAGGGCGACGACGCGCGTGGCAACGTTGGCGGTGTCGCCGACGTTGCCGTCGGTGGTGCCGTCCTGGTCGGCGTTCACGCCCGTGTCGCCCAGGTCCGAGAGCGCCAGCGTCAGGGTGTCGTTGCCGTGGTAGTCGGCGATCGGCTGGTAGCGCAGGGTATCCAGGGCGGCGTCGATCGCGGCGCGCGTGCCCGTGACGGTGATGCTGGCGGTCTCGTTGGCGCCTGCGGTGAAGGTCAGTCCGGCCGCATTCCCAAAGCTCAGCGTGCCGTGCGAGACGCCCAGCGTCGCTTCGAGGTCGTACCCGACGATGTCGGGATCGGTGACCGTGAAGGTTCCGACCAGGGCCGCGGAGCTGTCCTCGGCGAGGGTGGCCGAATCCGGTCCGGTCAGGACCGGCGGGTGGTTGACACCGTCGACGGAGAAGGTCGCCTCCGCCGCTCCGCTGAGGGCCCCACCCCCGACGTCGCCGCCATCGTCGATGGTCGCGGCGAGGGTCTCGACACCGGAGAAATCGACGTCGTTGTCGTAGACGAGGTTGTTCGGTTCCGACAGGACGGCCTGCAGGTCGGCGACCGTTCCGGTCAGCGTCACGCTGGACGTGTCGTTGCCGGTGACGTCGACGTCGGTCGTGTCGAAGAACCTCAGGCGACCGTGCTGCACGGACAGCGCGAGCGTCGTCGCGCCGGTCTCGGCCGTCGCCCCCGCATCGGGATCGTCGATCAGGATGCCGGCGATGACGTACTCGACGTTCTCGGTCGCGGGGCCCAGCGGATCGGGCAAGGTGACGCTGGGTGCGTCGTTGACGGGCGTGACGGTGATGTCGACCGTCGCCGCATCGGTGAGCGACGCCTCGTCCGCGACGGGCTGTCCCGCCTGGCCGAGATCGTCGATCGTCAGCGTCAGCGCGACGGTCGGGTCGGGCCGGTCGCTGTCCGCGGTGTAGGTGAGCGTCGCACCACCGATGCCGGCCAGGAAGGCCGAGACCTCGGCGATCGTGCCGTCGACCTGGACGCTCTCCCCGCTTCCGTCCACCGTCACGGTCGCGCCGGTCGTGCCGGCGTCGGCGGCGAGGGTGCCGCTGTGGTCGCCCTCCGGGATCGTGATGGTGAGGCGCACGTCGGCGCTCTCGGAGTCGGGATCGCCGACCGTGACACCGCTGCCGTGCAGATCGACGGCGATCTGCTCGGTCGCGGCGTAGCCCGCTTCCGCGATCGTGACGGTGGGCGGGTCGTTGACCGCCGTGATGCTCACGGAGACGACGGCGTCGCCGCTCAGGTCGCCACCGCTGCCCTGCGCCGCGTCCACGTTGTCGTCGTCGAAGCGGTAGCGCAGGTCGGCGGAGGCGGGCGGCAGGTCGGAGGCGTTGGCGTAGGTGATGGCGCTCGCCACCGCGTTCGCCTGTTCCGGCGTTGTGGTCGCGAGGAAGGTGATCGTCAGCTGGCCGTCCGCGAAGACGTACGTGGCGACGTTCGTGGCGCCGATCTGCACGTTCGTGCCGTCGAGCGTGACGCCCGCGCCGAAGCCCAGGACGTCGTCTTCGTTCGTGGCGAATCCGCTCGTGCCGTCGCTGCGGGCCACCGTGAGCGTGGCGCCCTCGAAGGTGTCCTCGTCGGTGACGGTGAGCTCGACGTCGTAGAGGGTGACGGTCGCGTCGACCGCCACGGGGGTACCGAGCACGCCGGGGCCGGAGCCCTCGACGAAGGTGTTCGCCGAGGTGGCGTCGAGATCGCGGACCTCGGGCCGGTCGTTGACCGGGTCGACGGTGGTCGTCAGGCTGACGGGCGTGGACCAGGTGCTGGCGTCGCCGAGGGCGAGCGCCGCGGTCAGGTCGCTGGACGCCGTGAAGGCCTGCACGCTGTCGGCCGCGCGTACGGTGAGCGCGCCGGCAGCGCCGCTGGCGTTGGTGACACTGGGCAGGAAGCGCAGGCTCGCGGTCGTCGGGAGGACGAGGGCGGTCGCGTCGCCGGGCGCCGGGTCGTCCGCGATCGTGACCCACTCGCTGCCGAGGTCGTACTGCCAGACCCCGTGCGTGACGGGGTCGGCCGCGTTGCCGACGACGGCGATGCCGCCGAAGGCGCTGGAAGCGTCGGCGCCGCCGGTGGTGACGGTCCGGTCGTCGGTGGCGTCGGCATAGCCGAAGCCGAGGCTCGCGACGGTGGCGCCGTCAGGGGCCTCGTCGTCCTCGTCGATCGAGGGCAGCACGGCGTTCGTCGCTGTCGGGCGGTCATTGACGTTCGTGACCGCGGCCGAGAGGGTGCGGTCGGTCGCCGTCCACGAGCCGGTGGCGAGATCGGCGTCGCCGTTCGCGGTGGCCTCGAGATCCTTCAGGTCGCTCGCGTCGTCGCTCACGTCGAGCACCGCGTTCGCGTCGGCCAGCCGCACCTGCAGCGTGCCGGGCGTGCCGTGGAAGTCCGCGGAAGGCACGAAGCGCACCAGCGCGTTCGAAGGCACCACGAGCGCGCTCGTGACGGCGAGGCCGGAGGTGGGTACGTCGATCCAGCTGGCGCCGGCGTCGCTGGAAAGCTGCCAGGCGCCCTGCCCAACGGTGTAGTCGGTCGCGCCGACCACCGCGAGGGACGTGAAGGCGGTCGAGGTGTCGCCGCCGATCACCGTCGCCGTGGTCGCGTCGTCCTGTTCGTCGGAGTAGCCGAACGCCAGTCCCGAGAGGGCCACGCCGTCGGGCGTGGCGTCCTCGGCGACGTCCGCGAGGGCGACGTCGTCCGTGGCGGTGGGCCGGTCGTTGACGGCCGCGACGTTGACGGCCACGACGTCGCTGGTGGTCGAGAACGGCGTGGTACCGCCCGTGGTCGTCACGTCGGCGGTGCCGCCGTTCGTGCCGGCGCTGGCGTCCCAGGCGCGCAAGACCAGGCCCTCGCTCAACCTGCCGTGCCAATCGGGATCGGGCTGGAAGTACAGGCGCGTCGAAGCGTCCGCGAGGAGAAGGCGCGCGCTGGCGTCGCTCGCCGTGAACGACGTCCAGGTGCCGCCGGCGTCGGTGCTGAACCACCAGGTGCCGACGCTCGATTCGGTGGCGATCGCCGCGACCCCGGTAGGGTCGGTGGCGTCGACGTCGGCGATGCCGCCGACGAGGGTGGACACGAGGGTGCCGACGGTGCCTACGGGGGCCGCGTCGTCCTCGGTCTGGTCGAGAAGGGTCAGGCCGGTCTCGGCGAGGGTCGGCGCGTCGTTGACGCCGGTCAGAGTGATCGTCACGTCCTGCGTGACGGTGTCGATCTCGTCGCCGCCGGCCGCCGCGGTCGCGCCGCTGTCGTCGTTGAGGGTGACGCGGTACGTGGCGGTAGCGGTCTCGCCGGCGGCGAGGTACTGCAGCAACGCGTCGTCGACGGCGAAGGTCCAGGTGACGGTGCCGTCGTGGGCCGGGGTGTCGACGCCCGCGCCGGAGAGCGCGAAGCTCCCCGCCAGGGTGCCGAGCGCGGTCGCGAGGTCGTCGTCGGCAGTCGTTCCGGCGAGCGACGTCACGCTCACGTCCACGACCGACGCGGTGGCGGTGGCGAGGTCGGTGTCGTCGAGGTCGGTGAAGGCGACGGTCCCGGTGTCGGCGAGGAAGGCGCCCGTCTCGGTCGCCTCGGTGGTCGGGTTGTCCGCGGCCGCGGTGCCGCCCTCGGCCACGGCACCCGCGTCGTCCGCGCTACCGACGTCGGCGGTGTCGTTGGCGCCCGCGATGGTGACGGTGACGCGCTGGGTGGTCGCTGCCACCTCGCCGTCGACGCCCGCTACGGTCACGCCGGAGTCGTCGGTGACGGTGACGTCGTAGAGCGCGGTGATGACCTCGCCGCGCGCCAGATACTGCGCCAAGGCGTTCTCGACCTCGAAGGTCCAAGTGACGGTGCCGGCGTTCGCCGCCGTGCCCACGCCCTGGCCGGAGAGCGCGAGGGAGCTCGGAAGCGCCGTGTCCAGGTCGGTCGACACGGCCGTCGTCTTGCCGTCGCGCTGGTTGGTGACGCTCGCCGAGACGAAGGCGGACGTGACGCTGGAGAGATCCGCCGCGTCGAGGTCGACGAACGAGAGCGTGCCCGTGTCGCTCAGTCGGCCATCGGTGACGCCGACGTCCTCGATCACCGCACCTTCGACATCGGTGGCGGTGACGATGGGCGCGTCGTTCGTCCCCGTGATCGTGACGTTCACGAAGTCCGTGAAACCATCCATCTCGGCACCGTCGCCGGCCTCGTTGCCCACGCCACTGTCGTCCTCGAACGTGATGCGGTAGGGGACCGTGACCGTCTCACCGAGCGCAACCTCCTGAGCGACGCCGTTCGCGAGCGCGAAGGTCCACGTGACAGTCCCCGCGTTCGCGGGATCGTCGACGCCCGCGCCCGCGATGGTGAACGCGTTCACTAGGGCCGATCTCAGGTCGATCGAGAGGTCCCGCGCCGGCGTGACCTGGATGTTGTTGACGAACGCGCTCGAGACCGTCACGAGATCGGAGGCGTCGAGGTCGTCGAAGGTGTAGCTGCCACCGTCGCGCAACTCTCCTTCGACGACGTCCGCGTCCTCGGTCACGGCGCCGGCATCGCTCCCGACGGTGACGTCGGGTCGTTCGTTGCGACCGGTGATCGTGATGGTGACGTCCTGCGTATCCGTCGCACCGTTCGCGTCGGTGACGGTGATCCGGTACGTCGCGCTGGCGGTCTCGCCCTGGGCGAGGTACTGCACGAGCGCGTTGGCGAGGGTGAACGTCCAATCGACCGTGCCTTCGCGATCGGCGGTAGCGTCGTCGACGCCGGCGCCAGAGATCACGAAGGCCGTGCCGAGCGCCGAGAACAGATCGTCGTCCTCCGTGTCGTCGCTGGGCGGAACGGTGCGCGCCACGACCTCCCAGGTCGCGAGCGATGCGTCCGTGACGTCCAGATCGGCGTACGCCACGCTGCCACTGGCGATCAGGTTCAGGCTCGAGACCCCGACGTCCTCGGTGAGCTCCCCGCTCACGACATCCGCGGTGATGACCGGGGCGTCGTTGCTCCCCGTCACCTGCACGGTCAGCGTGACGGGTGCGGAGGTCGCGGGCGACGCTGCGTCGTCGCTGACCTCGAGGTCGTACGCGAGGGCCAGCGTCTCTCCCTCGTTCAGGTAGTCGAAGAAACCCGAGTCTGCCGTGAACGTCCAGGTGAGGTCGTTGACCGTGCCCACTTGGGACGACGTCAGGACGGGCGTCGGGGTGAAACTCAGGAACGACCGCAGGTCGGCGTCGGAGATCACGTCGTCCGCGGCGATGGTCATCGCGCCAGCGGCGTTCGACTGCGACGCGGTGACGGCATCGATCGCGACGGTGACGACGTCGGTGCGGTCCACGTCCAGGACGGTCAGCGTGCCCGCCGTCTGCAGATCCGTGCCCGCGTCGCTCTCGCTCAGCGCGGCCGGATCGGTCGTGTCGCCCGCCTCGGCGGTGATCGTGGGCGCATCGTTCACACCGGTGATCGTGATCGTCACGTCCTGGGCGACGGCGCTGACCTCGTGGCCGTCGCTGAGCACGGCGAACCCGGCGTCGTCCGTGACGGTGATCCGATAGACGACGGTCACCGTCTCGCCGGCGGTCAGGTACTGCACCAGCGCGTTGTCGAGGGTGTAGTCCCACGCCACGGTCGCGGCGTTGGCGGCGGGGTTCGTGCCGTCGCCCGGGCCGGTCAGGACGAACGACGTGGCCACGTCCTCCAGCGCGGAGAGCAGCGCGTTCGCGACCGCCTGCGTCTTGTCGCCACCACGCGACGCCGTGACCTCGGCGGACACGAAGGTCGCGGCCACGGTCGCCGTGTCGCTCGCGTCGAGGTCGTCGAAGTCGACCGCGCCGCTCGCGGTGAGGTTCCCGCCGGTGAGCGCGGCGTCCTCGGTGAGGTCGGCGCTGACGGACGCGTTCGTGAGTTCGGGCGTGTCGTTGCGGCCCTCGATCGTGATCGTCACGACCCGGTCGGTGCTCACGGAGCCGTGCGCACCGGTGTCGGTCGCGCGGAGCGTGTACTCGAGGATCAGCGACTCACCGGCGGCGAGGTAGTCGAACGTCGCCGCGCCAGAATCGAACGTCCAGGTGACGTCGCCGCTGGCCTGCTCGTCGGTGAGCGAGGTGGCGCCCGTGAGGAACAGCAGGGCGGTGCGCGCACCGTCGGTGTCGTTCAGCAGCGCGGCGTCCAGGCCGTCCGTCGTGCTCCCCGTCGCGATCGCGGAGCTTTCGACCACGACCTCGACGGTGTTGGTGACATCGACGTCACCGAGGGTGAGGGTGCCGCTGGTCGAGAGGTTCGTGGCGTCGGTCTCGACGATCGTGGTGGCGTCCTCCGTGCCGGCAACGGTGGGCGCGTCGTTGGTGCCCTCGATCGTGACGGTCAACGTCGTCGTACTGTTCGCCGGAGCATCTGTCCGATCGTCCGTCACGGTGTAGGCGAAGACGTCGTCGAGGCTTTCCCCGTCGGCCAGGGCCTGCACGTCCGCATTCGACGCGTCGACCGTGTAGGTGAAGCCTCCGTCGGCAGCGAGCTCCAAAGCGCCGTACGTCCCCGCGACGCTCGTTCCGACCCCGGTGGTCACGGGGCCCGATGGGTTCCCGGCTGCCACGCCCTGCACCGACAGCACGTCGGCGAACTCGCCCGGATCCGCGTCCGGATCGGTGTCCGCGCCACTCGCGTCGGGTGATCCGGCGATGACGTTCCCAGCCACGCTCGTCGCGTCCGCCGGCATGGTCGCCCCGACCGGCTCGTCGACGTCGGCGGCGTCGGCCTGCACGACGGGCAGACGGTTGATGATCACGACGATCGAGTCGGTGACGCTGAGCGCGCCGCCGGTTCCCTGGCCTTGGCCGGTTCCCGCGAACTCCGGATCGACGAACGTCGAGTTCTGATCATTGAACGTCACATCGAGCGTCACGCGGTCGTACCCGAGCTCTCCCGGCGTGGTCACCGCGTTGGCGTACGTGATCGACCGCAGCGTCTCGTCGACGTCCGCCGACGTGGCGTTCTCGTTGAACGTGATGGTGAGCGTGCCCCCGGCGATCGACAGCGCGCCGATCGTGTCGCCGCCCAGCACGACGGTCCCCTCGCCGAACGAGAGGCTCCCGCTGGCACCGAAGCGGTCGTCGGTGCGTTCGCCCAGGATCGCGAGGGTCGCGCCGTCCCAGTTCCCTGCGGGCGTGTCCGTGCCCTCGGGCAGGGCCTCGAGGTCCAGATCGCCGAGGCCGGCGTCGGCGTCGATGACGACGGGGCTTCCGGCCTGCACGTAGGTCGAGGTGGCCGTGGGATCGAGGTTCGCGAGCGTCGGCGCGTCATTGACGCCGACGACCGCGAAGGTCCCCGTGATCGGCGTCGCATCGGTCGACGCGCTGCCCGTCCCGGTACCGGAGTTCCCGCCGTCGTCCATCGTGACCGTGACGGTGCGATCGGGGTACGCCCCTGCGAACGTCGGGTTCTCGCTGGTACTGGCGTAGGTGAGCTGGCCAAGGAGGGCCGCAACGGCATCCTCGGTCGCGTCGCTCGTGGTGAACGTGACGACCAGGTCGTCCCCGTCGCCGCCGGTGAACGTGCCGATCACGTCGGCGCCGGCACCGTCGTCGTACGAGATGGTCGAGTCCGCCACGCTGATCCCGCCCGCACCGCTGGCGACGCTCAGCACGTCGCCGGTCCGGTAGGCGCTCAGCGCGACCGTCAGCGTTCCTCCATCGAATCGATCGGTGTCCAGGTCGGCGACGCTGGCGCCGCTCAGGAACGCCAGGCCCTCGCCACCTTCGGTGAAGGTGCCGCCGACCGTCGCCTGCGCGTCGACCGAATCGTTGACGGGCACGACCGTGACCGTCGTTGAGATCCCGATGTCCGAGGTGGTGTCCTGACTGCTACCGCTGGTCCCGCCGTCGTCCTGCGCGGACGTGATCGTGATCGTGCGGTCGCCGGCCGTCGGGTCGTCCAGCGTGGTGCGGTAGGCCAGTGCGTCGATCAACGCAGCCGCCGTCGCATCGGCGATCCCCGCCGTCGTGTACGTGACGGTGGCGGTCGTGGCGGTGCCGGCGATGGCGATGCCGCCGTTGGTGCCGGTTCCCGACGCTCCATCGACCAGGTCGACCTCGACGCCGTCGATCGTCAGTGTTTCGGCCGCGCCGTCGACCCGTCCCTCGACGGTGAAGACCAACGTGACGATCTGGTCGCCCGTATCGATACTGTCGACCGTGACGCCGTCGAACAGGTCCACGGCGTCGGCGTTCTCGAGGTAGTCGGGCATCAGGCCCGTGGCCGACACGCTGGGCGGGTTGTTCTGGTCGGTGATCGTGATGGAGCCGGACAGGCTGGCCGTCAGGGCGTCCGGACCGCCGGCATCGTTCCCGGTGCCGTCGACGTTGTCGCCGTCGCTCAACGTGACCGTGAACGCTCGCGGGCCCGAGGTCGGGTTGTCGGACCGGTTCTCGAAACGCACCGCCTCGAGTACGCTCGCAACGCGCGTGACGGTGGCGCCCGCTCCGAAGTCGATCCGCAGAGGGGCGGCCACGCCGGTCGAAGCGTCGTCGATGTCGGCGACGACGATCCAATCGGATCCGTCGTAGGTGCGCACGGTCGAACCGTCGGCGTAGACGGCACCAGGCTCGGATCCGACCTCGCCCAGCGTGGGCAGGCCGAAGACGTCACCCGCGTCGTAGGCGGCGGTGGTCCAGCCGACCGTGACCGAGCCCGCGCCGAAGGCGTCGAGGTCGGCGGTGGTGGCGACGTCCGGATCTTCGACCGTGACGCCGGTCAGGAGCGCTTGCGGCGTCGTTCCCTGCCCTTCGACGGCCGACTCGATCAGGGTGCCGTCGAACGGCGTTCCCGTCAGCACCGGCGCGTCGTTCCGCGCTGCCAACGTGAGGTCCAACGTCACGGGGTCGGCCGTGACGCGTGACTCCTCGTCGTCGGCGGCGGTGTCGAAGTAGGTGGGCGTGGCGAAGGTCGAGACCGTGATCGGCCCCGCGTCCACGTCCGGCGTGCCGCTACGGGCGGCACCTGCGGGCACGGCGTCCTCGACGCCGTGCAGCGCCAGCCGGGGGCGCGCGCCGGCCGCCAGGCCGTCGGTGTTCGCGTCGGGGTCGGGGACGAAGCGGACCGCCACGTCCGCCGCGAGCACCAGGGCCTCCGTCGGGGTGGTGGTGAAGCCGCTCAGGTCGCGCCACGCGCCGTCCAGGAACACCTGCCACGAACCCAGGTTCTCGGCCTCGCGGCCGGCGACGGCCACGGCCGCGAGCGCATCGCTCGCGTCGTCCGGATCGTCGAGGAAGGCGTTCAGCAGCGTCCCGAAGCTGGTCCCCGCCTCGGCCGTGACGAAGGGGGCGTCCTCGACGCCCGCGAGCGTCGCTCCCTGCGTGAGCGCGGGGGCGTCGTTGGTGGGGGTGAGGCCGATGCGGACGGTGGCGCTACCGGAGCGTTCGCCGCCCGTCCCTTGGGCGCCGTCGTCGTTGCCATCGGCGAAGGTCAGGCCGACGTCGATGTTGCCGCTGACCAGCGCGGGGTCGGTGTTCGAATACACCACTGCACGCAGCACGGCGTTCGCGGCCGCCGGGGTGGCCTGGGCGTTGAAGGTCACCGTGAGGGTGCCCGTGTTCAGCGAGCTGCTCGTGAGGGTGGCGACGGTGACGCCGTCCACGCGCACGGCCGAGCCGTCGTTGTAGACGCGCACGTTGTTGCCCAGATCGGTCGAGGCGCCGACGAGCGAGACGCCGCTCCCCGTCTCCAACACGAACAGGTCGAGCGCGGCGGGGTCGGGCTGGCGGGCGACGGTCAGCCGAGCGCCGTCGAAGGTCGCCTCGCCGCGCTCGGTGAGCTCGACGTCGACGACGCTGGCGGGATCGGGATTGTTGGCCCCGACGGTGTCGAGGCGGATGGGCACGCCGGCGACGTTGACGCCGACGGCCTCCTCGAAGTCGATGGAGTAGTCGTCGTTGCCCAGGTCGACGATCGCCGGCGCGTCGTTGACCTGCGCGACGACCGCGCCGACGGTGGTGCCGACGCTGCCGACGTCGCTGGTGGCCCCGACGGTGGCGGCGTCGACGAGCTCGCGGCTCGCGCCGTCCGTGAAGGCGCGTGCGCCGCTGTCGTCGACGGCGAGGACGGTGAGCTCGCCCGGCGCTCCGCCGGGGCCCTCGATGGTACGTGGTGCTCCGTTGTAGTCCGGCAAGGGGACGAAGCGCAAGCGCGCGTCGTCGGCCAGCGCGAGGCCGGCGTCCGAAGCGACGGCACCGATGTCGAGCCAGCTGGCCGCGTCGTCGGTGCTGTACTGCCACACGCCCTCGTCGGTAGCGTCGGCCGCATCCGCGACCACCACGATGCCAGCGAACTCGCTGCCGGCGAGGGGGCCGTCGGCGTCGGCGAACACGCTTCCCAGCAGCGTGGCCACGGTGGCACCATCGTTCGTCCCGGCAGCCACGTCCTCGTCGAGCGAGAGTGCGACGGGGGCCGTGAAGGTGGGCGCGTCGTTCGTGTTCGCGACGGTCACCTCGAAGGCGATCGCGTCGCTCGCGAGCGGCCCGCCGCTCCCCTGCGCGCCGTCGTTGCCGTCGGCGAACGTCACCTGCACGTCGATGGGGCTGGTCTGGGCGTCGGCCACGTTGGCGTAGGCGACGCGCCGCAGCACGTTGCGGACGTCGTCCAGGGTGGCGTCGGCGGTGAAGGTGACCACCAGCGTGCCGGTGGCCGAGGCGTCGGTCACCTGCGCGACGGTGGTGCCGTCGCGCTGCAGGTCGCTACCGCTCGCCTCGAGCGGGTCGAGCCCGGTGATGGCGCCCGTGAGGACCGAGAAGCGGTCGCTGGCGACCGCACCCCCGACGCGGCGGGCGACGACGGTGGCGCCCGCGAAGGTGTCGATCTGCTGGACCGCCAGCTCGACGTCGTCGACGTCGAGGTCGTTCGAGACGTTCAGCCGCGCGGGGGTGCCCAGGGCGCCGGCCGCGGTCCCCTCGGTGTAGCTGACGACGTCGCCGGTTCCCGAGAGCAGCGGGACGTCGTTGACCGACCCCACCGTGACGTCGGCGACGGCGGTCGCGGAACGGCTCGACTCGTCGAGCGTCGCCGCGAGCACGTCGATGGCGCGGAACTCGAACCGCGAACGCCAGTCGTCGCCGGTGAAGTCGGAAAGGGCGCTGTGGAAGTCGGTCGGCGGCATGTACGTCATGTCGGTCGCTTCGGCGACGGTGATCACGTGCGTGCCGCTCGGCAGCGTCTCGGAGAAGCCCGCGGGCACGACCGACGTGGTCGCGCCCAGGAGCTGGCCGTCGCTCGTGCGCAGCTCGCCGACGAGGCCGGCCACGTCAGGCTCGGTGTCGAAGACGGTCACCTGGTAGTGCGTCACGACCGCGTCGTCATCGTTCGCGCCGCCGTCCACGTCGCTCGCGGTCAGCGAGAAGGTGAGCATGTCGTCCTCGTCCATCGTCCGGTCGAGGTCCGTGACGGTGGGGACGTCGTTCACCTCCGCGACGGCCACGTCCACCGAGTCGCTCGCTTCGAGGAGCGCGCCGAAGGAACCGATGTTGCCCTGGTCCTCCACGCGCACGTCGATGCGCGCGGTGCCTTGCAGGTCGTTGAAGTCAGGGGCGGGCGTGAAGGTGACGCCCGCCGCCAGCGTGGCGACGACGTCGTCGAGCGTGCCGACGAGCACCAGCTCGTCGCTGCCTCCTCCGGTCACGGAGACGGCGCTGCCGTCGACGAGCGTCAGCACGCCGTTCAAGGCGCCGAAGGTGACGCGGAACGCCACGTCGGAATCGCTGGTCGCGCCGCCGGTGACGTCGAGGTCGAAGACCGCGAAATCGGTGGTGGTGACCGGCTGGTCCTCGTCGGTCGTCAGCGACGCCGGGCCGTCGACCGTGGGCGCGTCGTTCACGGGTCGCACGTTCACGTCGAAGCTGGTGCTGGCGATCTCGTCGTCGGGCGTTCCGGTCCCGGTCAGGTCGAGACCGGCGTCCGTGACGTCCGGATCCTCCGGGTCGAGGCCCTGGTAGCCGCCGTCGCTCACCGTGACGGTCACCGTGTCGATGCCGTTCGCATCGGGCGCGCCGAGGTAGACGAGGGTCGCCAGGGTCGCGTTGGCGTCGGCGTAGGCGCCCGTGATCGTGAGCGAGCCGCTCCCGTCGCCGGCGACGGTCGCATCGCCGACGGCGCTCGCCGTGAACGTTCCGAGACCAGCGCTGGTGACGTCGACGACGAACCTTCCAGCGTCGGGCAACGGCGTCTCGGCGTCGTCGTACGCGTCAGGATCGTCGAACGCGATCCCGACGAGCGGGAGCTCCACGTCCTCTGCACCGACGCGGTCGCCGGCGGTCGCGAGCGTGGGCGTGTCGTTGACGGGCGTGATCTGGACGCGGAACCGGATCTGCGGCTCGTCGCCACCGCCACCGTCCGAGAGCCGCAGGGTGGCGACGTCGCTGGCGCTCTCGCCCCCGTCGTGGCGGTACGCGAGACGACCGTCGAGCAGGTCGGCCTCGCTGAACGCGCTGCTCACGCCGAGAGGCGCGCCGTCGAGCAGGAAGCGCCCATGGTCGAAGTCGTCCAGCAGGCGGAACTGCACCTGCACGTCGGTGTTGTCGGGGTCGAACGCCCCGAGGTGCTCGGTCGCCGAAAGGGTGCGCGTGGCGCCCTCGAGCACCACGAGCAGCTCGTTGACGATCACGAGCTCACCGTCCTCGCCGGGCTCGAGGTCGGGGTCGACGACCGGGTCGACGTTCTGGGGAGCGATGTCGATCGTGACCACGGCGTCCGCCGTGGCGTTGTCGGTGCCGGTGCCGTCGTCGACGACCAGCGTGAACGCGTCGGCGTAGTTCACCGACCCGTCGTGCTGGTACCGGAGCCGGCCGGCGAGCACGTCGGCGGCTAGCACGGCGGAGGTGGCGTCGACCAGCGCGTAGGTCGCGGGATCGTCGGGGTCGTAGGAGGCGGCCGTCTGCAGGCGCACCTCCCCGTGCGACGGGGCGCCGCCCACCGAGAAGGCGAGGTCGTTGGGTCTCGCCAACGGCTCGGCCGGCTTGTCCGTGTCCTCGCCATCGACGTCGAAGAAGCGCACGACGGCGTCGTCGATGGTCACGGATCCGCCCTGCAGCGCGAGCGGAACCTCGTCCCGAACCTCGAGCACGGGCCGGTCGTTGACCGGCGTCGCATCGATGGCGAAGTCGTCGGGGACCACGACCTCGGAACCGTCGGTGTAGGTGAAGCCGAAGGCGTCCAGGAAGCGCTCGCCGCCATCGTGGTGGTAGGCGAGGCGGTCGGCGTCCACGTCGGCCTGGGTGAAGCGCTCGCCGGCGCGCAGCCGCCGTCCGTCCAGGCGCAGCAGGCCGTGGTCGGGCTCGTCGTCGAGGACGAAGCGCAGCTCGTCGGAGGCCTGGTCGTCATCGACGACCTGCAGCAGCGCCGTGCCGATGGTGGCGCTGGCGCCTTCGTCGAGGACCAGCGTCTCGTTCGTCGCGAGCGTCGGTGCGAGGTTGACGAAGAACACCGTGAACGCGGCGGTGGCCGTGGCGGTGTCGCCGACTCCATCCACCAAGGTGTAGCTGAACGAGGCCGTCCCCGCGAAGGTTCGGGTCGGGGTGAAGGTCAGGGAGCCGTCGCCTTCCAGCACGACGGACCCGCCCACGGGCGAGGCGACGCTCTGGATCGTCAGCGGGTCCGCGCCCGAATCGTTCGCCAGCAGCGCGCTGGCCGGGATCGCGATGGGCGTTCCACCACGCACGGCGTCCGCGAGCAGGTCGTCGCGCGCGACCGCCGCGCCGGTACCGGGGTTCTCGCCTCCCCCGGACACCGGGGCGCCGGTGACCGGGTCGATCGGGTCGAGGACGGTTCCGTCCGGACCCTCGATGCCTCCGCCCGAAGCGGGTACGAAGGTGATGTCGATCGGCACCTCGAGAGCCCGCAGCGCGCCGCCGTCGTACACCCCGCCGATCCGATCGGTGACGGCGCCACCTGCGTCGACGGCGTAGGTGCGATCGCCGTCGCGGACGGTGACAACGAACGCGTCGGTCGCGTTCGGCGTCTGGGCGCTGCGGTACTCGATCCTCCCGGCGTCCACGTCGGCCTGCGTGAAGGTGGCGCCCACGCCTGACGGGAAGCCGTTCAGGAACAGCATCCCGTGCGCCGGGCGCTGCTCGAGACGGTAGGTGACGACGTCGGAGTCGACGTCGGTGGCGCACAGCTGGTCGCCGGTGACGTCCACGGTGCTCGCGACGGACAGATCGATGGCCAGCGGATCCAACGGGTCGGCGCAGAGCACCGGGTCGTCGTTGACGGGCCGCACGCTCACGTTCACGGTCGCGGATGTCGAGAGGACGTCGGCACCGCTGCTCGTGCCCGTATCGGTGACGGTCAGGTCGAAGCCGAAGTCCGACGGGAGCCGCTGCTCGGGGGCGGTGTGGCGCAGGATCAGGCGGTCGAGGTCCGCGTAGGGGAACGAGAAGCCGACCGCGACCGGCGCGCCGTCGAACTCGAGCACGGCCTCCGGCAGGCTCTCGCCCACGAGGGTCGGGGGCAGGCTGACGATGGTGACGGTCAGGTCGCCCGCGGCCGTTCGATCGTCGTCGACGGGAAGGGTCAAGCGGGTCGTGCTCCCCTCGAACACGCTGGCGCGCGCGCTCCCCACGTCCGGCGGGACGTTGACCTCGGTGATGTCGATGGGGACCGCCGCCGGGCCGACCGTGCCGCCGGCACCGTCGCGGAGCGTGACGGTGAAGACGTCGCTCAGGTTCGTCGAGCCGTCGTGGGTGTAGACCACCGAGGCGAGGTCGGTGTACGCGAAGGTGCGGCCCGCGAGGGCGCGGGTACCGTTCACGGTGAGACGCCCGTTCGTGGGCGCCACGTCGATGCGGAAGATGAGCTGCTCGTCGGCGTTGTCCACGTCGGTCGCGACGAGGGCGTCGGTGGAGAAGACGAGGTCGCCACCTTGAGGTGCGACCGCGACGAGCGTCTGGCCGTCGCCGGGCCGCGCTTCGCCCGGGACGTACAGGACGGGCGGGTCGTTCACCGGCGTGACGTCCACCGGGACCGACACGCTGCCACTACTGCCGCCGATGCCAGCGATGACGTCGGTGACGTCGAGCACGATCGTCTGTGCGGCCGCAGGCTCGCGGCCGTCGTGGACGTAGCGGACGTGACCGGCGTTCACCTGGGCCTGGGTGAAGGCGTCGCCCGCCACCAACGTGGCCCAGGTCCCGTCGCCGTCCGTGTCGAGCTGAAGCTCGCCCTCGGCGAGGTCCGTCCCGGCGGCGACCGTGAACACGATCGAGCCGGGCCCGGCTTCGTCGTCGGTGACCTCGAGCTCGGTGGGCGTGAGTACGCCGGCGCCGCCCTCGTCCACCCGCAGGGTCCGACCGGGCTCGATCGTGAAGGGCGTGTCGGTCGCGCTCACGACGATCGTCGCGGTCCCGCCCGTCCCGTCCAGCCAGCTCGCGCCCGCGAGCGCCGCGACGTCCAGCGTCGCGCGCGTCGCCGACGCGGTGACGGCGGTGCCTTCGGGCGCGGTGGCGTCGAGGGCGTGGACCGTCAGGTCGCCCACGTCGCCGAAGTACCCGGCGGCGGGGACGAAGCGGAGCAACGCCTCGGCCGGGAGCACCAGCGCAGCGGCCGGCGCGACCGCGCCCACCGCGTGCCAGCTCACGCCGCGATCGGTGCTGTAGTTCCAGACCCCTTCGGCGGAGGTGCTGGCGTCGGCCGCGACGGCGAGGGCCACGAGCGCGTCGCCGTCGACGTCGCCGTACGCCCCGAGGAACAGGTCGCTCAACCGTTCGCCTTCGGGATCCAGGCCGTTCACGGCGACCGCTTCGAGTTGCGCGTCGCCGGTGGTGGGCGCATCGGCGACGTTCGCGACGTCGATCGCGACGGTCGCGGTGTCGTCCTTCGCCCGTGCCTGACCCAGCGCCCCGCCGAGGTCGTCGACGGTGGCGGTCAGGGTCACGGTGCCGAAGAAGTCCGGGGCGGGCGTGTAGACGAGGTCCGCGAGGGCCGTGTTCAGGTCGGTCAGGGTTCCGGTGACGCGAACGCGCGCCCCGCCGTTGGCGTCCACGTCGTCGACCGTCGCACCGCCGAGCGTGCCGAACGTCAGGGTCCCGGGGTCGGCGACGGTCGGACTCCCCTGCGTCGCCACCGTCACCTCGACGAGCACCTCGAGGTCGGTCGTCCCCGCGTCGAGGTCGGTCACCGTCAGTGCCGGCAGCGCCAGCGTCGCATCCTCGTCCATGGCCTGCAGCGCGGGGACGGTCAGGCCGGGGGGCTCGTTGAACTCGGCCACCTCGAAGGTGACGGTGGCGGGGTCCGACGTAGCGTTGGCAGCATCGATCGCCACGAAGGTGAACGCCGTGGTGCCGTCGCGGTTGGCCTCGGGGACGAAACGCAGCGCGGTGGCGCCCTCCGCTTGGGCGCGCGGAAGGGTGGTGCCGACCGTGGCCTCGCCACCGTCCACGACCTCGAGGGTGCCCCAGGCGGGCAGCGACTCGATCCGGTACTCGGCGATGGCCGCGTCGCTGACCGGGTCGCTACCGCCGTCCACGTCGCTGGCCTGCAGGCCGAAGGTGACGGCGACGTTCTTCTGCGTACTCACCGTGGCGGGGCTCGCGACCGGGGCGTCGTTGACCGGGGTGACGCTCGTGGCCAGTGTCGCGCCGACGGGGTCGAGTCGCTGCTGCGCCCCGTCGTCGACGTTCGTCGTTCCGCGCGTCGATCCGGTCGTGAACGTGCCGACGCTCGGGGCGTCGGCGTTGTCGTCCACCGCGTGGAGGCGCAGCGCTCCCGGGGTCCCGAACCGGTCCTCGGCCGGGAGGAAGCGGACGCGCGCGTCCGCGGGCAGGAGCAAGGCGTTCGCGCGCGACACGACGCCCACGTCGAACCACGACGTGCCGCCGTCGGTGCTGTACTGCCAAGCACCCTGCTGTGAGGTGGCGGCATCGTCGCTCACCGCCACACCGGCGAGGTCGTCGCCGTCGACGTCCGTGAACGCCCCGACGCGCGTCGCGAAGGGGACGCCGGCCGGGTCGTCGGTGTCCTCGGCGACCGCCGGAAGCGCGTCGAGGGCGCCGGTGACCGGACGATCGGGTACCGGGGCGATCGTCAGGTCGAACGACACCGTCGTCGTGTTGCCGGTCGGCGCCGAGAGGTTCGATTGCACCTCGACCTCGATCACGACGCCGCCGAACGTGTCGTCGGCAGGCTCGTAGTTCAGGTCGCTCAGGAAGGCATTGACGGCTTGCCGGTCGCCGTCGGTGGAGAGTTCGACCGCGCGAACCCCCTCCGACTCGAGCAGGCCGTCGCCCCCGACGGCCCGAACGATCGCTCGGTAGGTGTTCGCGTCGGGGCTTTCGACGCTCAGTTCGATGTCCGCGAACGAGAACGCCGTGTCCTCGGCGCCGGTCTGGGGCCCCGGATTCGTGACCATCGGCGCGCCCTGCGCCGCGGCCGTCCCCGCAGGCCATCCGAAGGATGCGAACAGCACCACGATCAATGCGACGACGATGGGAAGACGGCTCGCGGTGCACGTTCGCATGGACGTTCTCCTTGCGGCGGGGGCGCCGCGGCGACCACCGCAGGCGACGGTGATCGAGGATCGAAGAGGGGGACGTCGCCGGCCACGACGTCCTGCCCAGGTACGACAGCGCCACCACCGTGGCACTTCACGACTCACGGAAGTGTGAAACGAGGCGCATGCGCCCGGAAACGGGAACGTCCCCGGCGGTGCGCCCGTACGCGTCGGGTCGGCGGGACACGAAGCCGACCGCCCATCGCAGCCGACCGGGCCGATCTCGCCCCCAGTCCGTCCGTCGTTCGGACGACGGTGCGTCAGACCTCGTCCTCGGGGATGGCACCGAGCGTGGCTGTCGCGGGCGCGAGCGGCCAGATCGTTCCCGCCACGCGCGCCTCCGATCCATCCGCCCGCCGCACGCCCGTGGCACCCTCCCGCGCCGGGTAGGCACGGGTGGACAGCGCGACGCGCCCGTCGACGATCGCCTCGATCACCGACCCGTCCACCTGGAGGTGCAGCTCGACCTCGGTACCCATGGCGCCGTGCCGCGCGATCTGCCGCGCGGTGGACGGGCCCGGGACGCTGGAGGATCGGCTCTTGTCGATCACGATCGCGCCGCCGCGCCAGTCGATCTCCAGTCGCGTCCGTTCGCTCCCATCGGGCGTGGACAGCAGGTCCAGGGCGACCACGTCCGCCCCGCGCCGCTCGATCCGCAGCCGCGCCTCGTAGGCGTGGACGTCGTGCAGGCGCCCCGGACGCGGGGCGTCGACCGCGACCGGGTCACCCCGCAGCGTCGCCGTCTCGGCCGCGAAGGCCGTGCGGACCTCGCCCCCCTCGACCCACACCTCGCGCGGGAGGCTCAGGGTCCCGGCCCAGCCGGCGGCCAGCAGCGCCTCGTCCGGTCGCTGCTCCTGCAGCCAGCCGATCAGGGTCCAACGGCCGTCCCGTGCGATCGCCTGGGGCGCGTAGAAGCAGGCGTCGCCGTGGTCGAGGCGGTGGACCGCGTCGGGGACGAAGCGGTCGGCCTCGAAGCGACCGGTGACGGCCACCACGTGCGACAGGAGGCCCAGGTCCCAGACGCCTAGGATCAGCAGGTCGACGTCGCTCCCGACCTCGTGGCCGCGCAGCAGCAGCGGACACTCCCACAGCCGGCCGTGCCCCTGCAACGCCGGAGCGTCGGCGGGATCGATCAACGGGCGCAGGTAGCGCCAGACGCGCCCGTCGTCGCTGGCGTAGAGCAGTGCGGCGCCGTGGTCGTCCAGGCTGCTGCCGACCAGCATGCGCCAGCCGTCCCCCTCGCGCCAGACGAACGGGTCGCGAAAGGCGCCGTGGGTGATCGGCTCGTGATCGGGCGCGTGCGCGACAGGGTTGGCAGCGTCCTTGGCCCAGGCGACCAGGTCGTCGTCCAACGGCTCGGCCCGGCAGGTGGCCTGAACGCCGTCGCGCACGCCGGTGTAGTGCACCACCGGCCGCCCGTCGATCAGCGCGGTCGATCCGCTCCAGCACCCCTCGGGGTCGGCCGGCGGCATCGCGGGCGTCAGGGCGGGCGGCAGCCGGCGCCAGCGGACCAGGTCGTCCGACACCACGTGCGCCCACTCGGGGGGTCCCCACAGGGGGCGCGACGGGTGGTGCTGGAAGAACAGGTGGTAGCGGCCCATCCAGCGGACGAAGCCGTTGGGGTCGTTCAGCCAGCCCCGCGGCGCGGTGAGGTGGACGCGGGGGCGGTGCGGATCGGTGGGACCGTCGCTCACCCGCAGAGGGTACGCCGCGTCGCGACCGTCGGCGTCACGATCCCTGCGGCGTGAGCCTCATCGTGGTGATGCAGGTCGGGGCGCCGTCGACCGTCGACACGATCCCCTGGACCGCGTAGCCGTCCAGCGTGAGGTCGAGCAGGAACGCCTCCCCGCGCGGCAGCCACAGGTCCAGGAAGCCGTTGGGGCCGGTCGCGATCACCTCGTCCAGCACGACGCTGCCGTCCGGCCGCAGGGCGCGGACGTGGACGGGAGCTGCGACCAGTTCCCCCTGGCGGCCGGACATGTAGTGCGTGGTGCAGGGGTGGGTGCGGTTCAGGTAGGGCGCGACGGAAACGAAGACCTGGTCGTCCGGCATCGGCACGACCACCTCGGTGCCGTCGGGGGTGGGGGCGGGGACCGGGCCCTGGGCTCCGGCGAGGCCGAGACCCAGGAGAACGGCGACGCAGACGCCGAGATGCTTGATGCGATGGGTCACGTGATTCATGGCGCGAACGCTACGCGCTGTGGGTACCGGGTGCAAGGCCGGATGCCTGGGTCGGATCGGCGCGACGTGCGCACGCGGCGCCCGCACGGGTTCCGCGCGCTACGCTGGCGTCGGGCCCGAGCGCCCGAGAGTCCGCGTCTGGAGGAGTCCGCATGTCCACCGAATCGCCCGGATCGTCGATCTCCCGCATGATCGCGCAGAGCCGCGAGGTCCTGACCCAGCGCAACGTGGCCACCTTCGACAAGTACGAGAAGGACGGCACCCTGCGCGACGCGATCATCTACATCGCGCTGGCGGCCGCGCTGTCCGGCCTGGTCGGTCTCTTCCAGGGCCCGATGGGCTTCCTGAGCGGCATCCTGACGACCGTCTTCGGTTTCCTGGTGTTCGTCTACCTGGTCCACTGGCTGGGCAGCCAGCGAGGGGGCACCGGAACCCTGGACGAGGTCGCCTACTCCTTCGCCCTGTTCTGGGCGCCGGTCTCGGTCCTCACCTCGGCGGTGACGCTGGTCCTGGTGCTGACGATCATCGGCATCTTCCTGATCCCGCTGCTGGTGATCGCCGCGCTGGTGATCAACGTCTGGTTCGCCTACATGGCCACCCAGGCCAGCCTGAACCTGGAGCCGGGCGGCAAGACCTGGTCGGTGCTGCTGCTGGCCGCCGTCGGCTCGGCCGTCGTGAACCTGCTGGTGGGGGCGTTGCTGGCGATTTGAGACCGGACCTCGTCCGAGCGTCCCCGAGCCCGCTGCGGTGCGTCGCCGCAGGCGGTTACCCGAAGTGCCGCCGCAGCACCTCCATCGGCACCACCTCGTGCCGCGCTACGACCCGGTCCCGCAGCCTTCGGGCCGCCGCCGTGAGGTGGTCGTCCCAGCGCTCGGGCGGGACCTCGAGGCGCACGAAGATCGCCAGGTCGCACTGCCGCATCGCCAGCAGCGCCGCGATTCCCGCCGCGCCGCCCGGCGGCCGCGGCGCGACCGCGTCGAAGCCGGCCAGGAACGACGTCAGGAACGCGTCCGCCACCTCGCCCGGGTCCTGATCCCGGCGGGTCGCGACGGCGTAGTAGAGCGGCATCGCCAGGTCGTAGAGGTACGGCCCGATCACGGCGTCGTCGAAGTCGATCGCGGTCAGCGCGCCGTCCTCGTCCACCAGCACGTTCCATGCGTGCAGGTCGGCGTGGATCAGGCCGACGTGCGCTGCCGGGGTGGGGACGTCCTCCCGGACGCGCGCCGCGACCTCGGCCGCGGCGCCCAGGAACGCGGCGTCCCCGGGCAGCGCCTCGGGCGCGCGCTGGAGCGCCCGGTGGTCCAGCCAGCCGTCCCGCCGCCGTCCCGCCGGCAGCGACCAGCCGCGCGCGTGCGCCTGCATGCGCCCCAGCAGTCGGCCGTGCGCCTCGAACAGCTCGGGCGTCCACTCGGCCGGGGCCAGGTGGCGGCCGGGACTGCGCCGGTAGGCGACGGCGATGCGGGGCGGATCGCCCGCGACGACCAGGTCCTGGCCGTCGAGCGTCGGCAGCGGCCGGGCGACCGGGATGCCGGCCGCCGTGAGCGCTCGCTGCCAGTCGATCTCGGCATGGACCTCCTCGACCGAGCGGTGACCGGGGTCCATCACCTTCAGAATGACGGGGCCGCCCGGACCGTCCGCGTGCAGCACCTCGGCGACGTACGCGCCGGCCGATTCCAGCCGGTCCGGATCGATGCCGTAGGCGGGCGCGACCTGGCGCGCGACGTCGCTGGGGGGCGTCGGCTCGCTGGGCATGCCGGACGCTACCGCGCGAGCGGCGCGTTCTCCCAACGTTCACGGGCCCGGCGGTGAACTGGCGTCATGAAGCGCACGAAAGGAGCTTCCTCATGACCCGAACCCGCCCCGCCCCCTTCCCTCTGTTCGCGACCGTGATCGCGACCCTGGTCGCGGCCCTGGTCCTGCCCCTCGCCCAGGCCGCCACCCCCAACGCGGACCTCGAAGCCGACCTGATCCACATGGTGGCCGAGGAGAAGCTGGCCCACGACGTCTACCTGGCGCTGGACGCCCTGTACGATGTGCCCGAGTTCGCCAACGTCGCCGCCAGCGAGGCCCGCCACGTCGAGGCCGTCCGCGGCCTGCTGAGCGCCTACGGGGTCGAGGACCCCACCCTGGGCGACGCCGCCGGCGTGTTCGACGATCCGACCTTCCAGGCGATGTACGACGACCTGGTAGCGCAGGGATCCGAATCGCTGCAGGCCGCCGCGGCGGTGGGCGTGACGATCGAGGAGATCGACATCGCCGACCTCCAGGCGGCCCTGGACCGCGGCCTGCCGGCGGACGCCGAGCGGGTGTTCGCCAACCTGCTGGCCGGCTCCGAGCACCACCTGGCCGCGTTCTCCGCGCTGGAGGAGGCCGCTACGCAGGGCGACGCGCCCGCTCCGCAAGCGCGTGCCGCCAGGAACGGCCACGGCCGGCCGGGGGCCGGCGACTGACGAGCGTTCCAGGTTCCCTTCCTGAACGACGAGCGCGGGGCGCGGGGCCGGAGGGCCGCCGTCCCGCGCTCCCTCAGTCGAGATCGACCAGGTCCGACATCCGCACGCCGCCCAGCGCCTCGCGCATCTGCAGCGTCAGGGCGATCCAGGCGGCGTTCAGGTGGCAGACGCCCTTGCGTTGCTGGGTGGGGCAGACGGGCTTGGTCTCGCAGGTGTCCATGACGATCGGTCCGGAGACCGCCTCGATCACGTCCAGCATGCTCAGCTTCGTGAGCGGGACCGCGACGTGCACGCCGCCGTGGCGACCCTGCTTCGACTCGATCAAGCCGGCCTCCACCAGGCGGCGGAGGACCTTCGCGGTGAACGCCGCGGGGGTCTGCAGGTCGCGCGCGACCTGGGCGGCCGAGGCGCCCGGCTGCTCGTGCAGGTAGAGCAGCGCGTGGATCGCGTAGCTTTCCTCGCGGCGCAGCATGGTGCGTACGTCGCGAGCGCCGGCGGTCGTGGTGGCGGCATCGGGCATCGCAGCTGCGAGTCTAGCCGCTGAGCGGCGCGGCGACGGGGCGCCGCGACCCTCCTCCGGTCGGAGGCTCACGGTCCTGCCGGTCGTGCGTTCAGCACCGCGTCGACGATTCCGTCGACCGGCAGGCCCAGCCCTTCGGCGCGGTGGACGACCGTGCCGCCTGCGTCCAGGACCGCGATCAGGTTGGTGTGGCTGAACATGCCGTTGCCGGTCGGGCGGTAGCGCACCCCCAGCAGCGCGGCCAGCGCGCGGGTGCCGTGCGATCCTCCGACGGCGAAGCGCCAGGAGGGGTGCTCGAGGTCGGACTCCTCGACGTAGCGCGCCAGGCGCTCGGGCGCGTCGCGTTCGGGGTCGAAGCTGACGACGAGGACGCGGACCTCCTGCTGCACCTCGGGGGGAAGGCTCGCGAAGGCGCGTCGGACGTCGCGGACCAGGACAGGGCAGGCGGTCTGGCAGTCGGCGTAGATCATCGTCACGAGCACCGGCGCGCCGCGCAGGTCGGCCAGATCGAACGCCTGTCCACGGTGGTCGGTCCAGTCGGTGTCCAGGTGGTAGAGCGAGCCACCGGGCAGGGGCGCGTCGGCGGCGAGGTGCCGCTGCCCTAGGCCGACCACGAACAGCGACAGGGCAAGGATGGCGAGGGAAGCGCGTCGGAGCATGGCGTCCTCCTAGCGGGCGCAGCGAAAGCCGAGCGAGGCGCCGACGCCGGCAGGGGTCTGGCCCAGGCGGACGGCGTGGCGCAGGAAGGCGGGGTAGTCGGAGCGGTCGCGGGCGCCGAGCGAGGCGCCGCCGCAGACGCGGGCGACGTCGCGATCGCCGGCGTTGCGGCTGTCGCCGCTGGTGATCTGCGTCCAGGGATCCTCGACCCACTCCCAGACGAGACCGTGCAGGTCGTGCACGCCGTGCACCGTCGACTCGTCCTGGCCGACCGGCCCGGGCGGCGTGGGCATGCGGGAGAGGCTCGCGAGGATCGCGTCGCGGCGTTCCGGGTCGGAGCTGGCGTCGGCGCGGGTGGCGTCAGCGCGGGCGGCGACCTCCCACTCGTCCTGGCTGGGCAGGCGCAACCCGTGCGCGTCGCAGTAGGCGGCCGCCGCGAACCAGCTGACGTGGGTGACCGGCGCGTCGGGGTCGGCGTCGCCGAGGTTGCTGGGGCCGGCCCAGTGCCGGAGGTAGTCGGCTCCCGCGAAGACGGGCGCGACCTGGTCGCGGCGCCAGCCGGGATCGGCCTGGACGAAGGCGAGGAAGTCGGCGTTGCGGACCGGGACGGTCTGCAGCTCGAAGGCGGGAACGTCGTGCGGGCCTTCGCCGGCGACCGGATAGAACGGCTCGTAGGTGGTGGCGGGGATCGGAACGAGCGTCGTGGGCGCGGCGGGCTCGGACTGGGCGCGCGCTACGGCGCAGGCGAAGACGAGGCAGAGGGCGAGCGCGACGCGGAGAAGCGGGGGGTGCGGTCGGTGCGGTGCATGCGTCCTCCTCGGTCGCGTCCCGAGGCCCGCGTGTGGGCCGGGGCGAAGGGGGTGGGCCGGGCGGAGCGTCGCCCGGCCCCTACGGTCGGAGGAACGATGGTCAGGGAAGGTCGGGGGCGTCTTCGGGATCGAAGGGGCGCTGGCCGGCCTCGCCTTCGGCGAAGATCTCGTGGTTCTCCTCGCCGCGGACGATGATCTGTCCGAGCGTGCCCTTGTGGAAGGTGCGGAAGATGCTGTGGTCGACCAGGTTCA
>CAZJGU010000003.1:0-3094 GCA_964545455.1 uncultured bacterium
TGCTGCCGATCGTCGGTTGGCTGAAGCGCTACGACCGTTCCGACCTGCCCGGCGACCTGATCGCCGGGCTGGTCACCGCGGTCATGCTGGTGCCACAGGGCATGGCCTACGCGCTGTTGGCCGGCCTGCCGCCGGTCGTCGGCCTGTACGCCGCGACGGTGCCACTGGTCGTCTACGCGCTGTTCGGCTCCTCCCGCCAGCTCGCCGTCGGTCCGGTCGCGATCGTCTCGCTGCTGACCCTCGCCGGCGTCGGGGCCATCGCGGAGCCCGGCAGCGCCGAGTACGTCGCCCTGGCCGCCACGCTGATGCTGATGGTCGGCGTGCTCCAGGCGGGCCTGGGGTTCCTGCGGGCCGGCTTCGTCGTCAACTTCCTCTCGCACGCCGTGATCAGCGGCTTCACCAGCGCCGCGGCGATCGTGATCGGCCTCAGCCAGCTCAAGCACCTCCTGGGCATCGACCTGCCCAGCGAGAAGAACGTCGTCGTACTCCTCGGTCACGCGGCACGCGAGGTCGGCGCGACCCACGGGCTCACCCTGGCGATCGGCGCCGCGTCGATCGCCGCGCTCCTGATCGGCAAGCGCCTCTCCAAACGCTTCCCGACGCCCCTGCTGGTCGTCATTCTCGCCAGCGTGGCGGTCTGGGCGACCGGCGCGCACGAGCGCGGCGTCGCCATCGTCGGGGAGGTGCCGGCCGGCCTGCCGCCCTTCGCGTTGCCCGACCTGAGCGGCGGCGCCCTGGCGGCCCTGCTGCCGACGGCGCTGACCATCGCCTTCGTCGCCTTCATGGAGTCGGTCGCGGTCGCCAAGGCGATCGCCGCCAAGCACCGCTACAAGATCGACGCCAACCGCGAGCTGGTGGGCCTGGGCCTGGCCAACGTCGCCGGCGCGCTGTTCCGCGGCTACCCCGTCACCGGCGGCTTCAGCCGCAGCGCCGTCAACGACCAGGCGGGCGCCCGCACGCCCCTGGCAGGCCTGGTCACCGCGGTGCTGATCGGCCTGACGCTGCTGTTCCTGACCGACCTGTTCTACTACCTGCCACGCGCGGTGCTGGCCGCGATCGTGATGGTCGCCGTCTTCGGCCTGATCGACGCCAAGGAGCCGGTGCACCTCTTCCGCGTCAAGAAGGTCGACGCCGCCACCCTGGCGGTCACCTTCCTGACGACCCTCACCCTCGGCGTCGAGACGGGCATCCTGACCGGCGTCGCCTTCTCGCTGGCCGTCTTCGTCGCGCGTAGCGCCTGGCCGCACACCGCGGAGCTCGGCTGGCTGCCCGGTCCCGGCGTGTTCCGCAACGTCCGGCGCCATCCGCAGGCGATCACCTGGCCCGACCTGTACCTGACGCGTCCCGATGCCACCCTCTACTTCGCGAACATGGCGTCGCTGGAAACGCAACTCAACGAGGCCGTCGCCGACCGGCCCGAGTTGCGTGCGATCGTGATCGACTTCGCCGCGGTCAACGACGTCGACGCGGTGGCGATCGACGTGCTCGAGGATCGGATCCGGGCGTTCGAGGCGCAAGGGATCGAGATCCACCTGGCCGCCGTCAAGGGTCCGGTCCGCGACGTCCTGGAGCGAGCCGGCTGGATCGAACGCTACGGCCATCGCATCGCGCACCTCTCGGTCGCCCACGCGCTCGCGTCGTTGGGCGTGACGCTGCCGCGCGGCGAGGCCGCCCCGCAGCCGGCATGAGCCATACGGTTCGGGTCGACACGGTCGAGGTGGACGCCGTCGAGCCGGACGCGGCCGAGCCGGACGCGGCCGAGGCTGCCGTCGAACCGCAGGAGCGGACCCCGGCGGCGGTCCTGGCTGCCCTGAGAGCCGGCAACGTGCGTTACCGCCAGGGGCACGGCCGTCACCCCCACCAGGCGGCCGACGACCGTGCCGCCCTGGTCGAGGCGCAACGCCCGATCGCCGTGGTGCTCGGCTGCTCCGACGCGCGCGTGCCGGTCAGCGTGGTTCTCGACCAGGGCCTCGGCGATCTGTTCGTGGTGCGCGTCGCCGGCCACGTGCTGGGCGACAACGTCCTGGCCAGCGTCCACTACGCCGTCGAGCACCTCGGCGTGCCGGTCGCGCTGGTGCTGGGCCACCGGGGCTGCGGCGCCGTGGGGTTGACGGTGGACGCGGTCCGCGACGGGCGCGACCTGAGCGCGCCGCTCCTGCGCGACATCGCGCCGTCGGCCGAGGCGGCCTGGGCCGCCTGCCCCGGCGAGCTGGACGAGGATCGGCGCACCCGCTGCGCGAGCGAGGACGCCGTGCGCCGCCACGCCGAGCGCACCGCCGATCGGCTGCGGGCCGACCCGGTCCTGGCGCAGCGCATCGCCGACGGGCGACTGCAGGTCGTACCGGCGGTCTACGACCTGGAGAGCGGCGACATCGACGGGCTCTGAGACCGGCGCGCGCGGCCGCGCCGAGCGGCGAGGCCCCGTGCTACCTTTCCCAGCGTGACGTCCCACCCCGCCGCTCCCCGCATGCCCGAACGGCCCGGCTGGGGCGATCTGGCCGCGGGCGTCAGCGTCGCCGCCATCGCGCTTCCCCAAGCGCTCGCCTACGCCGAGCTGGCCGGCATGCCCCCGGTCACGGGACTCTGGGCGACCGTGCCCGCGCTGCTGGTGGCGGTGCCGTTCCTGTCCGCACGCGAACTGCAGGTGGGTCCGGTCGCGACCACCAGTCTGCTGGCCTTCGGCACGTTGTCGGCGCTGGCGGCGCCGGGCAGTCCGGCATGGATCGGCTCGGCCGCGCTGCTGGCGTTGATGGTCGGCGTCGTACGCGTCGTCATCGGACTGCTCGGCTGGGGCCGCGTCGCCTACCTGCTCTCCCGACCGGTCCGGATCGGATTCCTCAACGGAGCGGCGGTACTGATCGCCGCGTCGCAGGTGCCGGCCGCGCTGGGGGTCGAGCCGGACGGCGGCGTGTTGACGGCCGCCGCGCGTGCCCTGGCCGCTCCGGGGGCATGGCAGCCGTCCGCCCTCGTGTTCGCGATCGGGACGATCGTCGCGATCGAGGCGTCGCAGCGCCTGCATCCGCTCGTACCGGGCGTGTTGGCGGCCGTGGTCGCCTCGGCGGTCGTCGCGCCGCTGGTGGGGTACCAAGGGCCC
>CAZJGU010000003.1:3104-53652 GCA_964545455.1 uncultured bacterium
ATCGTAGGCACCGTGACCGGCGCGCTGCCCCGACCGAACCTCGATCTCCCCTGGGAGAACCTGCCCCGCCTGGCGGTCGGCGCGACGGTGCTGGCACTCGTCGGCTTCGCCGAAGCCGCCGCCATCGGGCGCGACCTGGCCGCCCGCTCTCGACGTCGCTGGGACCCCGACCGGGAGTTCGTGGCGCAGGGCGCCGCCAACGTCGCGGCCGGGCTGTTCGGGGGGTTCCCGGTCGGCGCCAGCTTCTCGCGCAGCGCCGTCAACCGGATGGCGGGTGCGCGCACCCGCTGGAGCAGCGCCGTGACCGGCGTGACGCTGCTGGCGGCGCTGCCCCTCGCGCCCTACCTGTCGGGACTGCCCAAGGCGACGCTGGCGGGCGTGATCCTCGCGGCGGTCGCGTCGCTGATCCGACCGGGCGACGTTTGGACGGTCGCCCGCGCGAGCCGCTCGCAAGGGGTCGTCGCCGCCACCACCTTCGCGCTGACGCTGATCCTGGCGCCGCGGATCGACGAGGCGGTCCTGATCGGCGTGCTGCTGGCGGCCGGTCAGCACCTCCGGCGCGAGCAGCGCCTGTGGATCGACGTGCGCGTGCAGGGACCCCGACTCGAGGTGATCCCACGAGGGGTCCTCTGGTACGGCAGCGCGCAGCTGTTCGAGGAGCGCATCCCCGACCTGCTGGCCGAACACCCCGAGACGGACACCCTGGTCGTCGACCTGTCCGCCTGCGGGCGCGTGGATTGGACGGCGGCCGCGTCGATCCGCGAGGCGCTCGAGGACGCCGAAGCCGCCGATCTGCACATCGCGATCCGCGGCGTGCCGCACCATGCCCGGCGCTGGCTGCGGTCGCTGTGGCGCGACGTGCCGATCGAGGACGAGGACGGCTGACGCGCGGCGGTCGGCGAAGCGGCCGGTGCGCGCCGGCGGGACGCGGTAGAACCGGGCGCATGGACACGCTTCGCTTCGGGACCGACGGCTGGCGCGACCGGATCGGCGAACGCTTCACCGTCGCCAACGTCCGCCGGGCCGCGCAGGCCACGGCCGACGTGCTGGCCGCCGACGGCGCGACGCGCGTGGTGGTGGCGCACGACACCCGCTTCGGCGGGCCGATGTTCGCCGCCGCCGCGGCCGAGACCCTCGCCGCCAACGGCCTGACGGTGCACCTGGCCCAGGGCCCGCTGCCGACGCCGGTGCTGTCGTTCGCGGTGCGGCACCTCGGGGCCGATGCCGGCGTGATGCTGACCGCCAGCCACAACCCGCCGGCCTGGAACGGCTTCAAGCTCAAGGGCGCCTACGGCGGCACGGCGACCGAGGAGGTCTACCGGGCCGTCGCCGCGCGGGTCGCGCAGGTCGGCCCGGAGCAGCTGCGCGAGGATCCCGACGCGGCGGACCGGACCCAGCCCCTGGAGGTGCGCGAGGCCTACTTCGAGGCGCTGGCGCGGCTCCTGGACCTGGACCTGCTGCGGGGCCTGCGCGGGGTGCTGGTGCACGACGCGATGGGGGGCGCGGCGGCCGGATGGATCGCCGGCTTCGCCCGGCACGCCCGCCTGGAGCTGACGGTCGAGGGCCTGCGGGCCGAGGCCGACCCGCTGTTCCACGGCGCCCACCCCGAGCCGATCCCCGCCCACCTGGGGCCGCTGGCGGCGCGGATGGCGGCGGGCGACGCGCGCCTGGGGGTCGCGACCGACGGCGACGGCGACCGCCTGGGGGCGGTGCTGCCGGGCGGTCGGATCCTGACGGCGCACGAGATCTTCGCGTTGCTGCTGGACCGGCGCCAGCGCGACGGGGCGCACGGACGGGTGGTCAAGACCTTCACCGTGGCCCGCCTGGTCGAGAGGATCGCCCGCGCCCGCGGCCTGGAGGTGGTGGAGACCCCGGTCGGATTCAAGTGGCTGGTGGACGAGATGCTGAGGGGCGACGTGCTGATCGCCGGCGAGGAGTCGGGCGGCATCGGCGTGCCCGACCACCTGCCGGAGCGCGACGGCATCGCCAACGGCTTCCTGTTGGCCCAGGCGCTGGCGGGCGCCGAACGCGAGGACGGCCCGACCGACGTCGCAGGGGGTCCGCTGGCCGCGCGGCTGACGGCGCTGTCGGCCGAGGCCGGCTGGCGCCACGCCTACGATCGCTCCGACCTGCGGTTGGCGGACGAGGACGCCCAGGCGCGCGTGCTGGCCGCGCTGCGGGACGATCCGGCCCGCATCGCCGGCCGGGCGGTGACCTCGGTCGAGCGGCGCGACGGCGTGAAGCTGAACCTCGCCGGGAACGCCTGGCTGCTGATCCGGCCCAGCGGGACCGAGCCGCTGCTGCGCGTCTACTGCGAGGGACCCTCGGCGGACGAGGTGGCGGAGCTGCTCGCTCGGGCCGAGGCGTTCGTGCGCGACGCGGCGCGACGCTGACCCCGCGTCGTGGCGGCCGGACCGTTCGTCGGTGGCCGCGCCTCCACCTTCGGATGGATGCGCGCCGGCGGGGGGCGGGCCTAGCATGCGGGGGACGAGGAGGAAGCGACGCATGAGCGAAGCCCCTGAACGGAACGAGACGCGCGAACGACGCGGCAACGACCGTGCCCTGCTGCCGATCCTGCTGATCGCGGCGGGCGTGCTGTTGCTGCTCGGACGCTTCGACCTGTTCGACTGGAGCCTGGCCTTCGGCATCCTGCAACTCTGGCCGCTGCTGCTGATCGCGGTGGGGGTCGACATCCTCACCGGCGGCCGCTTCCGCGCGGCGGTGGTGATCGCCACGGTGGCGCTGGGCGCGGTGCTGTGGCAGGTGCCGGCCTGGAGCCCCTTCGGTGGGACGCCGGCCGAGGTTCGGCAGATCGAGTACCCGCTGGACGGCGTCCGAGCGGCCGAGGTCGAGCTGCGCCACGGCGTCGGCGTGCTGGACGTGAGCGCGCTGTCGCGTGGCGACGGCCGCCTGGTGGCCGGCACGCTGGCGACCGGTCGTGGCGAGAGCGTGGACGTCGACCATCGCGTCGACGACGGCGTGGCCGAACTGGACCTGCGCTCCGAGCAGCGCGGTCCGAGCTTCCGTTTCGACGGGGGCCGCGACGCGCGCCGCTGGGATCTGGAGCTGGCGCGCGACCTGCCGATCGAGCTGACGATCGACACCGGCGTGGGCGAGTCGCGCTTCGCCCTGCGTGAGCTGACGCTGAGCGGCCTGGACCTTGACGCGGGCGTGGGCGAGGTGCGGATCGAATTGCCCACCAGCGGCGGCTACGCCGCCGACATCGACGCCGGCGTGGGTGAAGTGACGGTCCTCGTGCCCAGCGGCGTCGAGGCGAGCGTCGAGGTCGAGACCGGCCTGGGCGGGGCCGACGTCGAGGGCGCTTGGACCGTGCAGGACGGCGTCTACCGGACCGAGGGCTACGCCTCGGCCGCGGTGGCGGAGCGGATCGAACTGGACGTGTCCGGTGGGGTCGGTCAGATCACCATCCGGCGCGTCGACTGACCGGCGGTTCCCGTTCGGTTCGGTGCGAGGGCGGCCTGCGGGCCGCCCTCAGTCGTCCTCCACCAGCAGGACGATCAGGCGGCGCGGTCCGTGGACGCCCGCGACGCGGACCAGCTCGATGTCGCTGGTGGCGCTCGGCCCGCTGATCCAGGTGAAGGCGGCGCCGGCGCGCGCCGCGTCGTGCAGGCGTCGGGTCGCCTCCGGCACGAGCCGCACGACCTGCGAGGCGGCCACCACGCACAGGTGGACGTCCGGCACCAGCGTCGCGGCCCGCTGGCCCTGGTCGGGAGCGGCGTCCAGGACGAGGGTGCCGGTCTCGGCCACGGCGACGGCGCAACCGCTCAGCGTGGCGTCGGCCGTATCCAGCTCGAACGGGCCTGCGTCGGCCGGGACGATCGCGCGCCCCTCCAGCGCCGGCCGCCAGGCCGCCGGCGCACCCTCGGGCAGCACCACGCGGGTCGCCCGCAGGCGCGTCAGCTCGCCCGCGATCGCGCCGGCCAGGTCGCGCGAGCGCGTGCGCAGCACGTCCACGCCGTAGTCGACCAAGCGTTCCTCGAACAGGCCGAGGAGCGCCGCGCCGGTTTCGCCGGCCGAGGTGCGGTAGGCGCGTGGCAGATCCTGGTACGCGGCGTCCGGATCGGCGTCGCGGACGCCCTCGGTCGCCTGGGCCACCCGCCGCAGCAGGACGTCGCGGGCCTCGCTCACGTCGCACCTCCGCCGCCGGTCGCGCCGTCGCCGTCGGGTCCGGTGGCGGCGTCGCGCGCCCGCTCGCGCCACCAGGCGCGGAACGGCCGGGCCGGGATCGGGCGCAGGTCGCGCACCTCGCTCCAGCCGGCCAGCGGACCGGGCAGGCCGCGCAGCACGCCCTTGCGCACGAACGGCGCCTGGCCCAGCCGGGCCAGACGTTGGGCCGCCTCGTAGCGGGAGGGCGTGGCGAAGACGCGCGCCGCGACGCGCAGGGCGACGTCCATGCCGGTGTCGCTCAGGCTGGACCGCTTGGGCGGGTCGCGCTCCTCGACCACGCGCCGGCGCATCTCGACCAGGATGGTGGGGATGTCGATCGCGACCGGGCAGACCTCGTAGCAGGCGCCGCACAGGGTGCTGGCGTAGGGTAGCTCCGCGTCCTGCGGCGCGGCGCGCAGTTGGGGGGTCAGGATCGCGCCGATCGGGCCGGGGTAGACGCTGCCGTAGGCGTGCCCGCCCACCCGCTCGTAGATCGGGCAGACGTTCAAACAGGCGCTGCAGCGGATGCAGCGCAGCGTTTCGCGACCGACCTCGTCCGCCAGCGTGTCGGTCCGCCCGGCGTCCAGCAGCACCAGGTGGAAGGCGCGCGGTCCGTCGCCCTCGTGCACGCCGCTCCAGAAGCTGGTGTAGGGGTTCATCCGCTCGGCCGTGCTGCTGCGCGGCAGGAGCTGCAGGAAGACCTCCAGGTCGCGCCAGGCGGGCACGACCTTCTCGATCCCCATGACCGTGATCAAGGTGTCGGGCAGGGTCAGGCACATGCGGCCGTTGCCCTCGGACTCGACCACGCCGACGTGCCCGGTCTCGGCGACGGCGACGTTGGCGCCGCTGATCGCCACGCGCGCCTCCAGGAAGCGCTCGCGCAGGAAGCGCCGGGCGGCGCCGGCCAGGGCGGCCGGCTCGTCGCTCAGCTCGTCGGGCGTCAGCTCGAAGGCGCGCAGGAACAGCTCGCGGATCTCGGCGCGGTTCTTGTGGATGGCGGGGACCAGGATGTGCGAGGGCGGCTCCTCGGCCAGCTGCACGATCAGCTCGGCCAGGTCGGTCTCGATCGCGATCACGCCGTCCTCGGCCAGCGCGTCGTTCAGGCCGATCTCGTCGGTGGTCATCGACTTGACCTTGATGACCTCGCGCTCGCCCGTCCGGGCCACCAGGCTGCGCACGATGGTGTTGGCCTCCGCCCCGTCGCGGGCCCAGTGGACGACGCCGCCGCGCTCGGCGACGCGGGCCTCCAGGCGCTCCAGGTAGGCGCCCAGGTTGCGCAGGGCGTGGTCCTTGATCGCCGCGCCGGCCTCGCGCAGCGCCTCCCAGTCGGGTAGCTCGCCGGTGATCGCCGCGCGCTTGGCGCGGATGGTCGAGGTGACGGTCCCCAGGTTGCGGCGCTGCTGCGTGTCCTGCAGCGCCCGCGGCGCGGCGTCGTGGAACGGCAGCGGGATGCGGGGGCCGCTCATGCGCGCACCTCGGCCGGGCTCCACGGGCGGTCCTGGGTCGAGGCGAGCACCTCGGCCAGGTGGACCGTGCGCACGCCGGCGCGTTGGCGCGACAGGCCGCCGCCGATGTGCATCAGGCACGACTCGTCGGCGGCGACGACGACCTCGACCCCGGCGTGGATCACGTCGGCGACCTTGTCGGCCAGCATGGCGGCGCTGACCTCGGCGTTCTTGACGGCGAAGGTGCCGCCGAAGCCGCAGCACGACTCGGCGCGCGGCATCGGCGTCAGGCGCAGGCCGCCGACGGCGCGCAGCAGCCGCTCGGGGCGGTCGCCGATGCCCAGCAGGCGCAGCGCGTGGCAGGCCGGGTGGTAGGCGACGGCGTGCGGGAAGTAGGCGCCGACGTCGTCCGCTTCGAGGTCGTCGATCAGGTACTCGCTGAACTCCCGGACGCGCGGCACGACGGCGGCGACCGCGTCGATCAGGCCGGCGTCGCCGGAACGCTCGGCCATCCTCGGGTAGACGTGCCGAACGGTGGCGACGCAGGAGGCCGACGGCGCCACGATCGTCTCCGCGTCCGCGAAGACGTCCACGAAGCGCCGGACGAGGGGCCGCACCTCGGCCTGGTAGCCGCTGTTGACGTGCATCTGGCCGCAGCAGGTCTGGCCCCCGGGGAAGTCCAGATCCACGCCCAGGCGCTCGAGGACGTGGACCATGGCGATCGCGGCCTCCGGGTAGAGGGTGTCGACGTAGCAGGGGACGAAGAGCGAGGCGCGCGGCATGGGACCTCCTCGGGGCGGGGACGGGCGTGCTGCATGCTAGCGCGCGGCGTGGCGACCGGATGGGGAGGGGCGTGCCCGACACGGCACCGATCGGCGTGCCATGCTTCGGTGTGGAGGACCTCATGATGCCTGAGAGAACGCTCCATCTGACGCTGCCGCAGGACCTTCACGAGGACCTGGAGCGTGAGGCTCGCCGGACCGGGAGCTCCGTCGCCGCGCTGGCCCGGGAGGCGATCGCGACGTCGCTGCGGGCGCGCAAGCGCGAGCGCATCGCGGAGGACCTGCGAGCCTTCGCGGCTGCACATGCGGGGACCGAGTGGGACCTCGACGAGGCGGTCGAACGGGCCGCGGCCGATCACCTGCTCGTACCCCCCGCGACGCCCGAACGCCCGTCCTGAGCGCGAGAATGCCGGCACCATGCCCGACGACGCCGCGACGCCGACGCCCGCCGACCTCCGCCTCGACCCCGACGTCCGCGCCCACCTGAAGCAGCAGGCCGACCTGGCCGCACCCCCGATCTGGGAGGTGCCGCTGGACCGCGTCCGCGCGGGCGACCGCGAGGCCTACACGGTCGACCACCCCACCCCGGTCGGCGGCGTGATCGACCTGGAGATCCCAGGCCCGGGCGGCACGATCCCGCTGCGGGTCTACCGGCCGGACGAGGCGGTCGCCGGGGCCGGGCCGCACGGCGTGGTGGTGCTGCTCCACGGCGGCGGCTTCGTGCTGGGCGACCTGGAGACGCACGACGAGGCGGGGCGGAGGACCTGCGTCGGCGCGGGCGCGCTGGTGGTGTCGGTCGACTACCGGTTGGCGCCGGAGCACCCGTTCCCGGCCGCGGTCGAGGACGCCGAGGCGGCCACGCTCTGGGCGGCCGAGGCCGTGACCGATCTGGGCGGCGACCCGGCGCGCATGATCGTGAGCGGCGACAGCGCCGGCGGGAACCTGGCGGCCGTCGTCGCGCGCCGGCTGCGAGACCATGGCGGCCCGCAGCTGATCGGCCAGGCGCTGATCTACCCCGTCACCGACATGCGCCCCGAGGCCCACTGGCCGTCCCGCGACGAGTTGGCCGACGGCTTCGGCCTGACGCGCGAGGCGATGAACTGGTTCGGGGAGCAGTACCTCGCGCGCGAGGAGGATACCGCCCACCCCGACGCCTCGCCGATCGTGGTCGAGGACCTGACCGGCCTGCCGCCCGCGTTCGTGTTGACGGCCGAGTTCGACCCGCTCCGCGACGAGGGCGACGCCTACGCCCGTCGCCTGCGCGAGGCCGGTGTCGAGGTCGAGCACCACCGCCTGGACGGCACCATCCACGGCGTGCTGACCAACCCCGCCCGCCTGCGCAGCGGCGAGGAGGTCTGGCGCCTCCTGAACGCCTGGACGCGGGCACGCTTCGAGGCGGCGGCGTCGTGAGCGGCGCCCGTCCGTTCGAGATCGGCATCTACTCGTTCGTCGAGAACACCGCCGACCCCGTGACCGGGGCGCGGCGGTCGGCCCAGCAGCGGATCGGCGAGGCGCTCGCCGAGATCCGCACCGCCGACCAGGTCGGCCTGGACGTCTACGCCATCGGCGAGCACCACCGCGACGAGTACCTGGCCTCGGCCCCCGACGTGCTGCTGGCCGCGGGGGCCACGAGGACCGAGCGGATCCGCCTGAGCAGCGCCGTCACCGTCCTCAGCAGCGACGATCCCGTGCGCGTCTTCCAGCGCTTCGCGACCCTCGACCTGCTGTCGGGCGGCCGGGCCGAGATCCTGGCTGGACGCGGCTCGTTCGTCGAGTCGTTCCCGCTCTTCGGCTACGATCTGGCCGACTACGAGAGCCTGTTCGAGGAGAAGCTGGAGCTTCTCCTGCGGCTGCGCGAGGACGTACGCGTCCACTGGTCGGGCCGGCACCGCGCCTCCATCCCGGGGCTGGAGGTCCACCCCCGTCCGATCCAGGACCCGCTGCCGGTCTGGGTCGCGGTGGGCGGGACGCCCGCGTCCGCCGTGCGCGCCGGTCGGCACGGCCTGCCGCTGGCGCTGGCGATCCTGGGCGGGCAGCCGTCGCGCTTCGCGCCGCTGGCGCAGATCTGGCGTCGCGCGGCGGCGGAGGCGGGGCACGACGCGCAGGCGCTGCCGATGAGCCTGAACCTGCACGGCTTCGTCGCGGACGACCTGGAAACCGCGGTGCGCCAGTGGACGCCCGCCGCGGCGGTGCTGATGGACCGCATCGGGCGAGAGCGTGGCTGGCCGCCCTACGGCGAGGCCCAGGTGCGGCGCGACGCGCGACCGGACGGCGCGCTGCTGATCGGATCGCCCCAGCAGGTCGCGGACAAGATCCTCGACCACCACGCCGTCTTCGACCACGACCGGGTGCTGATCCAGCTGACCGTCGGCAGCCTGCCGCACGAGCAGGTCCTGCACGCCATCCGGCTGCTGGGCGAGGAGGTCGCGCCGATCGTGCGCGCCGAGGTGGCGCGGCGGCGGACGGTGGCCGCGCCGTGACCGCGGCGCGCAGGCTGACGGCCGCCCTGCTGGTGCTCGCCGCGCTGGGCGGGGCGAGCGCGGACGACGGGGTGGAGATCGGCCCCGTCTTGGTGCTGGGCGACAGCATCGCCGCCTGGAACTCCGAAGTCGGCGCGTCGGTCGCCGACGTCCTGGCCGCCAAGACGGGCGCGGAGGTCACGCTGGCCGCCGTCCCCGGCAGTCGCGTCCTGGCCGGCCCGGATCCTGTGCCGCAGCAGTACGTGCCCGGGCCGTGGCGCTGGGTGGTGGTGCAGGGCGGGGGCAACGACCTGGTCGCGGAGTGCGGCTGCGGCGCCTGCGCCGCGGCCCTGGACCGGCTGATCGGCCGCGACGGCCGGACGGGGGCGATCGCCGATCTCGTCAGGCGCATCCGTGCGGACGGCGCGTCGGTGGCGCTGTGGAGCTACTACGCCATGCCCGACGACGCGCCGTTCCCGTTCGCGCGCTGCAACGACGAGCTGGTCGAGGTGCACGCGCGGCTGGCCCGCCTGGCCGCGCGCGACGACGGGATCGTCCTGGTGGACGGGCGGGAGGTCGTGCGACCGGCCCGGACGGACCTCTACGACCGGGACCGGGTGCACCCGTCCCCGGCGGGGTCGCGGGCGGTCGGGGTGCAGGTGGCGGAGGCGTTGCTGAACGCCGACCTCGGCCCCCGTGAGCCAACCGGTCGAGCGCGATGAGAACCAGGCGGTCGTGCCCGGCGAGGAGGACCCGCGCCTGTGCGGTGCACGAGTCCGGTTCCGAAGCGCCCGCCTCCACGGACCGACCGGACGGTAGGTTCGTGACGTTGTAGCGTGACGCATGGACCGTTCGCCGGACGAGGAGCCGTTCCCGCCACCCGAGGTGCTCGCGTGGCTCGATCGTCTTCCCGTGGCGGCGGTCTGGACCGACGGCGACCGGCTCGTGCTCAACGCGCGTACCGCGCGGCTGGTCGGTTGGCCGCGCGACGCGCTGACCACCATCGACGCGTGGTTCGAGCGCCTCTACGGCGATCGCGCCGACGCCCACCGGGCCGCCTACGCACAGCACCGTGAGACCGGCTTCCCCGAGCGCATCGACGTCGACACCGTCGCGCAGGACGGCACGCCCCGCTTCCTCGAGATCTCGGCCGTGCGCGATGCGATCGGCGAGGTGTGGCTGCTGCGCGACCGTGGCGCCGAGGTCGAGACGGCTGCCGCGGCGCGCGACCTGGCGCAGACGCTGCGAGCGCTCGGCGATCACGTTCCTGGGGTGCTGTACCAGTACCGGATGTGGTCCGACGGGCGCTCGTGCTTCCCGTTCGCCACGCGCGGCATCCGCGACATCTACGGCGTCGAGCCCGAGGCGGTTCGCGAGGACGCCACGCCGGTGTTCGAGGCGCTGCACCCCGACGACCTCTCTCAGGTCGCGGCGTCGATCGAGACATCGCGGCGCGAGATGAGCGTCTGGCGGGGCACCTACCGGGTCGAGCTGCCCGGGGACCGGACCATCTGGGCCCAGGGCGAAGCGACGCCGGAGGCCAAGCAGGACGGCAGCGTCCTGTGGCACGGCTACATCTCCGATGTGACCGCCGAGCGAGAGCGTCAGGCGCTCTGGAGCCACGCCGTTCGAGCCGCCGGCTACGACGTGTGGTCGTACGAGCCCGCCACGGCGACGTTCGAGGTCCGCTCGGGAGCGAACCGCGTCTTCGGCCCCGAGGCGGGCGACGGGGCGACCGTCGACCTCGACGCGACGATCCTCGCGGAGGACGGCCCCGCGCTGCGGACGGCGCTCGCCCAGGCCGTCACGGGGGACGACGCCGACGTCGACGCCCGCGCGCGCGTGCGAACGCCCGAGGGATCTGCCTGGATCCGCCTCCTCGGCGGGCCCGAGGCCGGTCCAGGGAGCCGCATCCTGGGTCTGGTGCAGAACGTCGACGAAGAGGTCCGTCGCGCCGAGCAGGTACGCCGGCTGGCGGACATCGTGGGGCAAGCGCCTTCGATCGTGATGCTCACCGATCTCGAAGGACGCATCGAGTACGTCAACCAGGCCTTCGAGCGCGTCAGCGGCTACGCCGCCGACGAGGTGATCGGCCTGCCGTCCGGCGCCATGCGGGATGGTGCCGCCACGAACGCCGACGCAGAGCCGTTGGGTGCGGTGCTGGCCCGCGGCGAGACGTGGTCCGGGGAGTTCGCCAACCTTGCGAAGGACGGCAGCCGCTACGTCGAGCGCGCCGTCGTCTCGCCCTTGCGCGACGCCAGCGGCCGGATCACGCACTACGTCAAGCTCGCCGAGGACATGACCGCGCAGCGGCGCATGGCCGAACGCGTCGCCTACCTGTCGGAGCGGGACGAGCTGACCGGCCTACCGAACCGCGCAACGTTCCTGCGCCGCCTCGCGACCGCCGTCGCTGCGGCCCGACGGCACGGCGATCGCCTCGCTGTGTTCGCGATCGATGTCGACGCCTTCAGCATCGTCAACGACCGGTTCGGTCACGAGGTCGGCGACGGGTTGCTCCGGCGCATCGCCGAGCGCCTGCAGGGCGCGATCCGCAAGGAGGACCTGATGGCGCGCATCGGCGGCGACGGGTTCGCCCTGCTGCTCGACCGGATCACCGACGTCGACGACGTCGCCCAGATCGTGGACAAGCTCCGCCGCGTCACCAGCGGACCGTTCGAGGTCGGCGACGCGCGCATCCAGATCAGTTTCGGCATCGGCGTAGCGGTGTTCCCGAGCGACGGGGCCGACGCCGCGGCGCTCACCGCTCATGCCGAGGCGGCGCTCTACCGCGCCCGTGAGGTGGGTCCGGGCGAGGTCGCCTACTACACCGAGGCGATGAACGAGCGCCTGCATGAGCGCGTGCGCATCGACGCGGCCCTGCGCGAGGGCCTCACGGCCGGCGAGCTGCGTCTCGTGTACCAGCCGCGCGTCGACATGCCCAGCGGTCGGATCGTGAGCCTCGAGGCACTGGCGCGCTGGACGTCGCCGACCCTGGGCGAGGTGTCGCCCGGTCGCTTCATCCCGGTCGCCGAGGGCAGCGGCTTCATCGGCGAGGTGGGCCGCTGGGTGGTCCGCGCGGCCGTGGCGCGCATCGCCGCGTTCCGCGACGCCGGGCTGCCGCTCGTACCGGTCGCCGTCAACCTGTCAGCGCGTCACTTGCGCGAGCCGGACGTCGTCACCTCGATCGCGGACACGCTGGCCGAGTTCGATGTCCCGCCTTGCCTGTTCGAGGTCGAGATCACCGAGAGCGCCGTGACGACCGACGTCGATGACGTGGTCGCCAAGGTGCGGGCGCTCGAGCGCCTGGGCGTGGCGGTGTCGATCGACGACTTCGGCACCGCCTACTCGTCGTTGGGCCGGCTCAAACGGCTGGGCGTGCAGAGCCTCAAGATCGACCAGAGCTTCGTGCGCGATCTGGGGGACGATCCCGAAGCGGCGCCCAACGACGCCGCCATCGTGCGGGCCGTCATCGCGCTGGGCGAGGCGCTCGGCCTGGCGGTCATCGCCGAAGGGGTAGAGACGCCAGCGCAGCGGGATTTCCTGTTGCGCCATGGCTGCCGCGTCGCCCAGGGCTACCTGTTCGCCCGGCCGGCGGAGGTGGAGGGCGTCGAAGCGATGTTGCGGGCGGGGCGGATTGGCGGCGCCGGCCGGGCGTAGCGACCTCGCGACCATGCCCGGCGCACCCTCGCCACGATCGACTCGGAGGCGCCTATCCGAACCATCCTGCTGCTCGCCATGATCACGATCTCCGAGGCGACCATCGGCGTCTTCGTCAAGCTGGTCGACGGCCGGATCCCGATCGCGACCCTCAACTTCTACGCGCTGGTCCTCGCGGCGGCGGCCCTGTTCGCCACCGTGCCGTGGGCCTCCGGCAAGCGCCTCCGCTTCCCGAGCGACAACCTGCGCGACACGGTGATCGTCGGCCTGCTGATCGCGCTGCAGATCAGCGTCTTCAACTTCGCCATGACGCTGGCGCCGATCGCGAACGTGGTGATCTTCTGGAGCGTCGCGCCGTTCTTCTCGTTCCTTTTCGCCTGGGCGTTCCTGGGCGAGCGACCCACCTGGACGCACGCCGCCATCTTCGCCGTCGCCCTGGTCGGGATCGTGATCGCCAAGCCGTTCGCGGGGGGTCACGTCGCCGGCAACCTGGTGGCCCTGGCGGACGCGGCGATCTACGCCGCGATGGTCACCTACCTGCGCTTCGAGGGGAAGACCGAGGACGATCCCGACATCCCCTGGCAGATGGCGGTTGCGGCGCTGGTGCTGGCGCCATCGCTGGCCATCTGGGGTCCCGGCACGCCGTTCTCGGCCGTCGCGCACCCCGCGGTCGGCATCGCGCTGCCGGTCGGGCTCTGGGCGATCGGCCTGGGCGTCGTGTCGACCGGGATGTCGTACCTGGGCATCTCGCTGGTCATCCGGCGCATCCGGGTGGGCACGTACACGCTGGTGGACGTGATCGTCTCGCCGATCGTGGCGGCGATGTTCGGCTGGGTCATCTTCGGCGAGGTGCCGGGGCGCGGCATGATCGTCGGCGGGGCGCTGCTGCTGGCGTCGGGGGCGTGGCTGTCGCGGGCGATGGCGCGGAGGCGGGACCAGGCGGCGACCTCGTAGGGGATTGGAGGGAGCTCGTGATCGCCTGGGCCCGTGCCGTCGTCGGGTCACGGCCGCCGTCATCATGATGCTATGATGCGTCGATGGCGAAGATCCGAACGACGCTGACGATCGACGACGAGGTCTGGAAGGCCGTTCGCATCCGGGCCGCGCGCGCCGGCAAACGCGAGAGCGAGTTCATCGAGGGCGCGCTGCGGCGGGAGCTGGGTTTCGATCTCCTCGAGAGGATCTGGGCGCGCAACGACATGGACGAGGACGACGCGATGGACCTCGCCCTCGAGGCGCAGGCCCACGCCGAAGCCGACGCCGACGGGTGAGGTGCGTTCTCGACGCGAACGTCCTGATCGCGGCGTTGCTGTCGCGGCGCGGCCCGCCGGCGCGGCTCGTGCGGCTGTGGTTGGACGGTGCCTTCGAGGTCGTCGCGTCGCCACGCCTGATGGCGGAACTCCAGCGCGTCCTGGGCTACCCGAAGATCCGGGCGAGGGTCACGGAGACGGAGGCGCGGGCGTTCCTCGCGCTCCTGAGCGATGCGGTGACCCTCGTGGAGGACCCGACCGCGCCCTCATCGGAGCGCCCGGACGATCCGGATGACGCGTACCTCGTCGCCCTGGCCGAGCAGGCACGTGCCGTGATCGTGTCCGGCGATCGTCAGCTCCTCGCCCTGGCCGATCGCGTCCCGGTCCGATCGCCCGCGGAGTTCCTACGGCTCATCGGCGAAGGCCAGCCCTGAGCGCCGAGTCGTGGCCCGCGGTTGACCACCGCCGCCGCGGCCGAGTAGACTCCGGAACGCTCGGGCGGTTAGCTCAGCGGGAGAGCACTCGCTTCACACGCGAGGGGTCACTGGTTCAAATCCAGTACCGCCCACCACGGAGAAAGCCTGTCAGGGACGAGTTCCGCCGATTCCAGAATCGGCGGAACTGCTTCGTGGGTGCATGCCGGGCTGCCCCCTGCTACCCTCCTCCGCATGGACCCGATCCAGGTCGTGCAGCTGACTCCCGACGCGTTCTCGGCGGGTCTACTGACCTCTCACGGCGAGTTGTTCGAGCGCGCTGCGAGCCACCGCTTCATGCGCGAGATGGCCGCAGGCACCTTGCCGGAGGATGCTTTTCGCCGCTACCTGGTCTTCGAACACGCGTTCGTGACGACGGCTGTACGGATGAACGGGTATGCGCTCGCGAAGGCGCCCACCCTGCAGGCGCGGAGGAGGATCGCGACGTCGGTGAGCGAGCTGGTCACGACGCAGGAGGCGTGGTTCGAGGGTGCATTCGACCGGTCGGGGTTCGGAAGGGACGAGCGTCGATCGATCTCCTTCCCCGCATCGGTGACGGCCCTCCAGGATTTCGTGCTTCGGGTGGCGGCCACGGGCGCATTCGAGGAGATCCTCGCGACCGTGTTGGCGGCCGAGACGCTGTACTCGACGTGGTGCACGCGAGCGGCCGACGCCATGCCGAAGGACGAGCGGTTCGCGACGTGGATCGCGCTGCACGCGGACGAGGCCTTCGTCGGACACGTCGAGTGGGTGGGTCGATGGCTGGACGCTCAGGCTCCAGACGTGGGTGCTCGCGGGCGAGCCGAGATCGAGGGGGCCTTCGTTCGGACCCTGGAGTTGGAGCTCGGTTTCCACGACGCGGCTTTCGGCGAGTAGGATCCTCCGTCGGACGAGAACCTTCGCGCTGGGTTGAGTTCAGATCGACAAGGGACACAGGCGAAGGCGGGTTGACCCCGCAGCCCCATGATCATATTGTCATGATAACATGGCAACTAAGCCGTTTCGTGAACGGCTGGGAACGTTGGATCGCGCGAGCGGGGTGCCGTTGAGGCTTCAACTGCGGGACGCGCTTCAGCGGCAGATCATCGACGGCTCGTACCGTCCCGGCGAATCGTTCCCGACCGAACGAGAGATCGCGGAGCACTTCCGCGTCAGCCGTACGACGATCCGCGAGGCGCTCGTGGATCTCGTGCAGGACGGTTTTCTCGTGCGCCAGCAGGGCAAGGGGACGTTCGTCGCACGGGCGAAGGACGCGTTCGATGCGACGCACCTGTCCAGCTTCTCGGAGGACATGCGCAAGCGTGGCCTGACGGCGGGGAGCCGGCTCCTGGGCGTGCGTGACGAGGTCCCAGCGGGGGACGTCGCGGCGCACTTCGGTCCGGAGGTGGTGCGCGTCCGTCGGATCGATCGCTTGCGCTTCGCGGATGGGGAGCCGATCGCTCTGCAGCGGAGTTGGCTGCCCTTGCCACGCTTCGATTTCCCACCCGAGTCGATCGAGAACGAGTCGCTCTACGCGGTGCTCGAGGAGCGTCACGGCGTGTTCGTCGCGTCGGCGGACGAGGTCATCTCGGCCGAGGTGGCGTCGGCGTCGGAGGCCGAGCTTCTGTCCGTGGAGTCGGGGGCGCCTTTGTTGTGCGTGCTTCGCTTCGCCTACTCCCAGACCGGCGAGGCGATCGAGTGCGTTCGGATTCGTTACCGCGCGGACCGCTACACGTTCTCGGTCCATCAGCGAAGAGGAGGCTGATTCCGATGTCGAACCCCAAGGTGCTTCTCGCCGGCGAAAGCTGGATGTCGCACACCATCCACGTCAAAGGCTTCGATTCGTTCACCACCAGCGAGTACGCCGAGGGCGCGTCCTGGTTGATCGCGGGCCTCGAAGCGCACGGGATCGACGTGACGTTCCTGCGCAACCACGACGCGGCCCGGGAGTTCCCGTCCACGCTCGAGGAGCTCGATGCCTACGACGTGGTGCTGCTGAGCGACATTGGCAGCAACACGCTGCTGCTCCCGCCGGACACGTTCGTCCGCTCGAAGAGCACGCCCAATCGCTGCGACCTGCTCAAGGAGTGGGTGCACGGCGGGGGCGGCCTGGCCATGATCGGCGGCTACCTGTCGTTCTCGGGGATCGACGGCAAGGCGCGCTTCCAGCGCACGGCGGTCGCCGACGTTCTGCCCGTCGTGATGGACGACGGCGACGATCGTGTCGAGCTCCCCCAAGGCATCACGCCGACCGTCGAGTCGCCCGACCATCCCGTGTTGGCCGGCATCGATGGCGCTTGGCCCCACTTCCTTGGCTACAACCGGCTCCGCCCGTCCCCGGACGGTGAGGTCGTCGCCCGTGCGGGCGAGGACGTGTTCGTGGCGGTCGGCGAGTTCGGTCGTGGCAGAAGCGCCGCGTTCGCGTCGGACTGCGGTCCCCACTGGGGTCCGCCTGCGTTCGTGGAGTGGACGCACTATGGCCGCTTCTGGAGCAATCTCGTTCGCTGGCTCGCGCGCGCGGAGTCGTGACGAGCGATCAAGGAGGTGAGGACACCCGATCCGCCGTAGCGGCCCGATGCGACCGCACGCCCGTCAACCCAGCACCGCTCCCCCCAGGAGGAAACGCATGAACCGAATGGTACGTACCCTTCTCGCCATGACCCTCGTCCTCGGTCTGTTCGGCAGCGCCGCGTTCGCGCAGGACGAGCCGCAGATCGGCCTGAGCACGATCAACTTGCAGGCGCTGTTCTTCAACCAGATCAACGATGGCGCCCTGGCCGCCGCCGAAGAGTTCGGTGCGGACGTCCAGATCGTCGACTCGAACAACGATCCGGTCCGCCAGGTCCAGGCGATCGAGAACTTCATCACCCAGCAGAAGGACGCGATCATCGTCGTCGCCATCGACGTGAATGGCATCGTTCCGGCGCTTCAGGCCGCGCGTGATGCGGGGATTCCCGTCGTCGCGATCGACGCGCAGGTCGCCTCGCCGCCGTCCAACGTCTTCATCGGCGTCGACAACTACGGCGCCGGCGTCGAGGCTGGCGAGTACACGCTCGAGTTCATCAACACCGAGCTCGGTGGGACCGCCAAGGTCGGTATCGTCGGCGCGCTCAACTCCTTCATCCAGAACCAGCGCCGCGACGGCTTCGTCGAAGCGCTCCAGGGCGCTGAGGGCATCGAGATCGTCGCGACCGTCGATGGCCAGAACCAGCAGGAACGCGCCCTGACCGCCGCCGAGAACCTGATGACGGGCAACTCGGATCTCGACATCGTCTACGCCACCGGTGAGCCCGCCCTGATCGGTACCATCGCGGCGGTCGAGTCGCAGGGGCTGACGGAGAGCGTCAAGGTCATCGGTTGGGACCTGACCGAGCAGGCGATCCGCGGCATCGAGGAAGGCTTCGTGCAAGCGGTCGTCCAGCAGAACCCGTACCAGGAAGGCTACGAGGCGGTGCGCGTTTCGCTCGAGTTGCTCGACGGTGCGGACGTTCCGGGTGAGCTGCTCATCCCGATCGACATCGTGACCGACGAGAACGTCGACGAGTTCCGCTACCTGTTCGAGTGAGGAGGACGGTGGGGCGGGCATGGCCCGCCCCACCACCGTTCCATGTCCCAGACCCCCGTCCTCGAACTGACCGGCATCGAGAAGCACTTCGGTCCCATCACCGCCCTGAGTGGCGTCGATCTGACGCTCCACGCGGGCGAGGTCCTCGGCGTCGTCGGAGACAACGGCGCGGGCAAGTCCACCCTCATGAAGGTCATCAGCGGCGCGTACGTGCCGGACGCAGGAAGCTACCGCCTCGATGGTGAGGAGATGCACTTCCGGTCGCCCGCCGATGCGCGATCGCGCCGGCTCGAGATGGTCTACCAGGATCTGTCGCTGTGCGACACGATCGACGTCGCGCGCAACCTGTTCCTCGGTCGGGAGCCGGTGCGGCGAATCCTTGGCGTACCGATCCTCGACCACGCCAAGCTGCACGAACAGGCCGAGCAGGTGCTCGAACGCCTACAGATCAAGGTTCCGTCGACGTACGTCAAGGTCATGAACCTCTCCGGCGGGCAACGCCAAGCGATCGCGATCGGTCGCAGCGTAGCGTCGGATCCCAAGGTCCTGATCCTCGATGAGCCGACCGCTGCGTTGGCCGTCAAGGAGGTCGAGGAGGTCCTCGACCTGATCCGGCGGCTCAAGAGCCAGGGGGTCGGCGTGATCCTGATCAGCCACCGTCTCCAGGACGTCCTCGAGGTCACCGACCGGATCATGTTCATGTACGAGGGCCGCAAGGTGGCCGAGCGTGCGACGGCCGAGACCGACCTCGAAGAAGTCATCAAGCTCATCGTGCAGGCCTAGGGGTAGCCATGTCGAAACCACGCTCCGGGGGCGTCGCCTCGCGATTGCGCAACCCCGATACGATCTTCCAAGTCACGCTCTTCGCTATCTTCCTCGCGGTGTTCTTGCTGCTCGCGTTCACCTCCGACCGGTTCGTGACGGTCGCCAACCTTTGGAACATCGTCCGGCAGGCGGCACCGACGCTCATCGTGGCTGTCGGCATGACGTTCGTGATCACCCTGGGCGGCATCGACCTGTCCGTGGGCTCGATGCTCGCGGTCGTTGCCGTCCTGTCCGCGCTGGCGCTCGGGGCCGGCTGGCCGATCTGGCTGATGGTTCTCGCCATGCTGGCGTTGGGTCTGGCGCTCGGGTGGTTCAACGGGTACTTCTCGAGCTACCAAGCCATCCCAGCCTTCATCGTCACGTTGGCCACGCTGTCCATCCTGCGTGGCGTGGCCCAGCTGATCACCAAGGGCTACTCGATCCCGATCGCTCCCGACAGCCCGTTCCTGTGGCTGGGTCGCGGACGCATCTTCGACGTGCCCGTTCCCGCCGTGCTCGCCATCATCGTCGTCGTCGTGGGCTACATCCTGCTCAACCACACCCGGTTCGGGTTGTACGTGACCGGTATCGGCAGCAACGAAGAAGGCGTGCGACGAGCCGGCGTGAACGTCCGGCGGATCAAGCTGATGGTCTTCATGCTGAGCGGTCTGACGGTCGCCTTGGGCGGCATGGTGACGTCGGCGCGTCTCGCGAGCGGTTCGTCCTACACCGGTGTCGCGTTCGAGCTGCAGGTCATCGCAGCCGTGATCGTGGGAGGCACGAACCTCTTCGGTGGCGAAGGCCGCATGCTCGGCACGGTCATGGGCACGTTGCTCATCGCGATGATCGGCAATGGTCTGATCCTCGCGCGCATCGACCCCTTCTATCAGCAGATCATCGAGGGCGCCATCATCTTGGCGGCGATCTGGTTCAACCTGACGTTGGCTCGTCGCCAGCGGAGCTCTTCGTGATCCAGGGCGTGCTCGGGCCGCTCGCGCCGGCCGACCTCGGCATCGTGCTGATCCACGAGCACTTGCTGCTCGATGCACGCCCGTCGTTCCAGGAGCCGACGGAGGCGTCTCGCAAGGACGCGGCGTACCGTCCGGTGACGCCCGACCTCCTGCACGTCCTGCGCCAAGATCCCTTCGCGAACCTCGACAACTGCTCGCTGTTCGACGAGGACGTCGCTGTCGAGGAGGCGGCCCGGTTCCGTGACGCGGGTGGTGGAACGATCGTCGACGCGACCTGTCGCGGGATCGGCCGTGATCCCCGTGCCCTGCAACGCATCGCGCGACGGACCGCCTTGAACGTGATCATGGGGACCGGCTTCTACCTCGAGCGGACCCACCCCCCGTTCGTGGCGGATGCGACGATCGACGAGTTGGCGTCCATCATGGTGCGCGACCTGGTGGACGGTGACGAACGAACCGGGATTCGCGCCGGCTACATCGGTGAGATCGGAACCGGTGCGACCTTCAGCCCTCAGGAACGCAACGTGCTCGCGGCCGCCGCTCGCGCGCAGGCCGAGACCGGCGTGGCGTTGAGCGTGCACCTGCACGCCTGGGCCCGGCACGGTCACGCCGTGCTGGACCTGATCGAAGCGAACGGCGGCGACCCCACCCGGACGATCCTCGACCACATGAACCCCTCGTGGTGGGACGTCGACTACCAGACCTCGCTCGCCGATCGCGGCGCCTGGCTGGAGTACGACATGATCGGTCTTGACTACTACTTCGCCGGTGACGACGCTCAGTCGCCCAGCGACGAGGAGAGCGCCCGAGGCATCGTCGGCCTGATCGAACGCGGCTACCTGGAGCAGGTTCTGCTCAGCCACGACGTGTTCCTGAAGATGATGCTCGTGCGCTACGGCGGCAACGGCTACGCCTACCTGCTCGAACACTTCGTCCCGCGACTGCGGCGACATGGGCTGCACGAGAGGCAGATCGATACGCTCGTCCGCGACAATCCTGCACGCATCCTGGAGGTGAAGGCATGAACGCCTTGACGGTGCTCGGGCCGGTCCCGGCGGAACGACTCGGGACGACCCTCATCCACGAGCACGTCCTCTTCGACGTCTCCGACTACTGGAACCAACCGAGCGAAGCGAGCCGCATGGCTCGGGCCGAGCGGCCCGTATCGATCGACACCCTGGGCGATCTCCGCTACGACCCGTTCCTCGTGCGCGACAACCTGGTCCACGGTGATGTCGACCTTGCCGTCGAGGAGTTGACGCGGTTCGTCGCGCAGGGCGGTCGCACCCTGGTCGATCCGACCAACGTGTCGATGGGACGGGATCCTGTCGCTCTCGCCGCGATCGCCAGGCGGACCGGACTGAACCTGATCCTCGGGTCGGGATACTACACGGAGATCAGTCTGGGTCCGGATTTCGCGGCGCGTAGCCTCGATGATCTGACCGAGGAGTTGATTCGCGACGTGCGCGAAGGCGTCGCTGACTCCGGCGTCCGAGCGGGCCTCATCGGGGAGATCGGTACCTCGAGCCCGATCACGGACCTGGAGATGCGCTCGCTTCGGTCGGCCGCCCGCGCGGCCGCGGCTACGGGAGCTCCGTTGATGGTGCACCTCGACGGTTGGTCCCGCGAGGGTCATACCGTCCTGGACGTGGTCGAGGAGGAGGATGCGGATCCGAGCCGTACGATCCTCTGCCACATGAACCCGAGTTGCGACGACGTGACGTACCAGGCTTCGCTGGCCGAGCGGGGGGCGTTCGTCGAGTACGACATGATGGGAATGACGTACGTCTACCCGGTCGGCCGCGCCTGCCCGGACGATGAACGCGCGCTACGGGGCGTGCGACGTCTGATGGATGCAGGGTTCGCGGACCGCGTGTTGATCAGCCAGGACGTGTTCCTGAAGAGCATGCTCCGTACGTACGGCGGGTTGGGCTACACGCACGTGCTCGACACGCTGTTGCCCATCGCTGCGGCGGTCGGGATCGACGAGTCCGACTGGTGGGGATTCCTCACGACGAACGCGCATGCTGCGATCGCGACGTTCACGGACGAGGGACCGACGCAGGCACAGGGTACGGAAGGGTAGGCGACCACCATGCAGAAGCAGTCGGTCTTCCAAGCGAAGCCGAACACCGTTCAAGCGACCTTCCGACGAAGCAAGGCGGTCATCGGTGTCGTCCACTGCCGGCCGCTCCCTGGCTCAGCGGCCTACGACGGCGAAGCGCCGGAGGACATCGTCGCTCATGCCGTCGAGGAGGCCGGACGCTACGAGCGAGGTGGCGTGCACGGCCTCATCGTCGAGAACCACGGCGACATCCCGTTCTCCAAGCCGGACGATCTAGGCCCGGAGACCGCTGCCATGATGGCGGTGATCCTCGATCGCGTCCGACAGGCCGTCGCGATTCCGGTCGGGGTCAACATCCTCGCGAACGGCGCGATTCAGGCCCTCGCCGTCGCGCGCGCGGCGGGAGGCGCGTTCATCCGCGTCAATGAATGGGCGAACGCGTACGTCGCCAACGAGGGGATCATCGAGGGTCCCGCCGCGGCAGCGACGCGCTACCGGTCTTGGCTGCGCGCTCGCGGCGTCAAGATCTTCGCCGACGTCCACGTCAAGCACGGCTCGCACGCGATCGTCGCGGACCGCAGCGTGCCGGAACTGACGCGGGACGCGGAGTTCTTCGACGCGGACGTGGTCATCGCCACGGGGCAACGCACCGGCGACGCGGCCGACCTGACCGAGGTTCGCACCATCGCGGACGCGACCAGTCTGCCGGTCCTCATCGGCAGTGGCGTGACCAGCGAGAACGCCGGCGACCTGCTGAGCATCGCGGACGGCCTCATCGTCGCCAGCTCGCTCAAGGAGGAGGGGGTCTGGTGGACGCCCGTCTCGGAACGCAAGGTCCGCGAGTTCATGACGGCGATCCACGATCACCTCGATGGCTGAGACGTCCGCTGGCGTCGCCGACGCCTGCCTGCTCGCTCTTGGGTACGCCAACGTCGACGTCATCGCGAGCGTCGCTCGTTTGCCGGGCGATGGCGATCGGATCACGGCGAGCGGGATCGAGGTCCACCCGGGCGGCATGGCGGCCAACTGTGCGTGCGCGGCCGCCCAGTTGGGCACGCCGACGTACCTGCTCGCGTCCGTCGGACGCGGCGGCCTCGCCGAGGTGCTCCTGGACGACCTGGGCCGGCGCGGTGTAGGTACCGAGCACCTGCACCGGGGCGAGGCGACCACCATCGCGGTCATCACCGTGACGCCCGACGGACAGCGTTCCATCATCAGCGAGCCGGTCAACTACGACCCGGAAGCGGTCGACGCTGCGATCGACACGGTCGAGGCGAAGCGCAAGCTCTTCTACGTCGATGGCTACCACCTCGGGTGGGCGACGCCGCAACTCGAGCGTGCCAAGCGTGCGGGGTTCACGATCTATGCGGACCTCGACGGGGCACCCGATACGTACGCGCCGAACGACATCGTTCCCGCCCTGAGACTCCTCGACGTCGTGCAATGGAACGAGGACGTGTCCGAGGCGATGTTGCCCGACCTCGCAGCCGACGACCGTCAGGCGTGGCTCGCGCAGTACGCTCCCGCGATCGTCACCACGCGGAGCACGGGGAACGTCGAGGTGGCCGTGCCTGGAACGGTGGAACTCGTTCCCGTCGCCAAGGTGTCGGACGTCATCGACACGACGGGGGCAGGGGACATCTTCGCGGGCGCTGTGCTCCACGGCCTCGCGCGCGGCGAATCGCTGAGCGCCGCGGTCGCGAGGGCGGTGCGAGTGGCAGGCGAGTCGGTGCGGCATGCCGGCGCGCGATTGCCGCTGGGCTTCACGGGGGCGTAGTCGGCAAGGGAGCGCACGGGTGGTCCGTGGGTGCAGCCAGGATGCAGTAGTTGCCGTCAGTACGCGAGGGGTCACTGGTTCAAATCCAGTACCGCCCACCATGAAGAATCCCCGTCGCGGACGGGGATTCGCTCGTTGTGAGGGGCTGGGCTCGACCCTCGTGCCAGCGACACGCTGGCCCGCTCCACGCTGCCGGGCTCGCGCCGGCGCACGTCGGACCGCCCCGTGGCCCGTCACCCGCCGCTAGGCACGGAGCCGAGGCGACGCCGGCCTCCCGTGCGAGGGACGAACCCAGCCGCCGCGATCAGGGTGAGCGACAGCAGAAGCGCCGACCACGCCGCCTGCTCGATCACGCCCGGGAACACGGACGTCACCAGCAGGTAGGGCTGGGCCGCGCTCCAGGCGATGGCCGCGATGCCCGCGAGGCCGACGACCGCTTGCCCCGACCGGGGGACGCGGGCCGCGCGGTCCAGCGGGGCGAAGCGCAGCCGGCGGGCGCGGGCGCCCAGCACGATGCGAGCGGCGAGGCCCAGCGAGGCCAGCAGCATCGCGACCGCCAGGATCCGCACGACGGCCACGCCGTAGGTGATCCGGCCGGCCTTCACGGCACCGACGCCGGTCCAGCGTGCCCAGTCCCGCACCAGCGCCGAGATCAGCGGCCAGCTTCGTTGGCTGTTGGTGAGGATGACGATCCCCGCGCCCAGCTCGGGGACGGCGTGGAGGTGCGTCATCCAGCCGTGGCCCTGCCCGCCGTGCCACACCGCCGTCCGGTCGCCGTCCACCTTCTCGACGAAGTGTCCCAGGCCGTAGCCGTCGGCCACCAATCCGAACGCGCCAGGGATCGCCACCACGGGCGCGTGGAGCTCGCGCAGGGCGGGACCGCTCAGGACCGCGCCCCCGCTCGGCCCTACCGACGCCGCCACGAAGCGAGCGACATCGCCGACGGTCGCGAAGAGGCCCCCGGAGGCCTTGGTGGCGTAGACGAACGGGGCGACCGGCCTCCCCTGCAGGTCGTAGCCGGTGGGAACGCGCGCGGCCGCGTCGTCGCGCCACGCGAAGCTGGCGTCGTCCATCCCCAGGGGCACGAGCACCTCGTCGCGCATGTAGGTCGCGAACCGACGGCCGCTGGCCCGTTCCACGACCAGCTCCAGCAGGTCGAAGCCGTGGTTGGAGTAGCGGAACGTCGTGCCCGGGGCGGTCACGAAGCGCAGGTCGCTCGACAGCGCTTCGATCGCCGCCGGCGCGGCCTGGTCGACGGGGTACTCGGCACCGAGCCGGCCGAACCATGCGCCGCTGGTATGGCTCAGCGCCTGCCGCACCGTGATCGCGGGACTCAGGGAGCCGCTGCCCTCGATCCTGAGGTCGGGCACGTACCTGGCCACCGGGTCGGCCAGCCCGATGCGTCCCTGCTGGGCAAGGTGCAGGACGCCCCACGTCGTGACGGACTTCGAGATCGAGCCCGTGTGGAACAGGGCGTCCACGGTCATCGGCTCGCCTCGCTCGAGGTCGGCGAAGCCGTACGCCCGCGTCCATGCGACCTCGCCGTCGCGCACCAGCGCGACCGCGACGCCTGGGACCTGGGTGCGGCGCATCGCCGCCCGGACGCTCGCATCGACGTGACCAGCGAACGCATCGAGGGGCGCGCCAGGCTGGACCGGGGCGCGAGCGCACCCCGCCAGCCACGACGTGGCCAGCAGGACCGCTGCGCCCCAGCGGAGCGCGACCCCGCGCCCCCGACGTCGACGGACCGATCCGAGCACCCCCGCCTCCTTCCGTCCCGGACCACGCATAGCGCAGCGGTCCCGGAGCGGGTAGCAGCATTCGTCCCGCGTCGCCAGGCGATCAGGTCGGGGACGTGCGTCCGCCTGCGAAGGACGTCTAGCCCTGCAGGGCGGGCCGCGGGCCGGCTACCCTGATCGTGCGGAGGTTCAGGGCGCCGCGTGCCGTGTGCCGACGGCCGCCGTCGAGGTCCCGTCGGAGTCGATGCTTCGAGGGGAGACACGTCGTGAGCGACCACCCGGCGAGCGAGCCGATCGTCGTGCAGTTCGGAAAGGCACCCGATCCGCGCCCGCCCTACCGCGCCGTGCGCGTCGAGTCCGTCTACGTGCCGATGCGGGACGGCACCCGCATCGCGGCCGACGTGATCCGGCCGAAGGATGCGCCCGCCGATCTGCGCCTGCCCACGATCCTGATCATGGCCCGCTACTGGCGCAGCTTCGCGCTCCGGGGGTTGGCGCCGCCCAACCGCGCTCCCATGGCTCCGCGGCCGCCCTTCGCGGACTTCCTCGTGGCCCGCGGGTACGCCGTCGTCGTCGTCGATTCGCGAGGCTCGGGCGCCTCGACCGGGTCGACCCCGTACCCCTACAACGAGGACGAGATCGCCGACTACGGCGAGGTCGTCGACTGGATCACGCGCCAGCCGTGGTCGGACGGCGGCGTGGGCTCGACCGGGATCTCCTACGAGGCCGTGACCGCGACGCTGCTGCCCGTCGCCCACCCCGAGGCCACCAAGGCGGTCGTGCCGCAGCAATCCGACGCGGACAACTACACCGACGTGTTCTTTCCCGGGGGGATTCCCCGCAGCTCGTTCATCGAGCAGTGGCAGAACACCAACGCAGCGCTGGACCAGAACCGTTTCCCCTCCGAGTGGTCGTCGGGGGGTGCGGAGCGAGCCTCGCTCCTGAAGCGCCTCGCGGCGTGGATCACGCGGTTCACCATCAAGGGCGTACGCCCGGTCGACGCCGATCGCGACGGCGCGATGCTGGAGCGAGCCATCGCCGAGCACCAGGACAATGCGAACGTGACCGAGTGCGCCCGCGGCATCACCTTCCGTGACGACCCGTTCGGCCCGAGCGGCGTGACGATGGACGACTTCAGCGTCATCCGCTACCGACACGAGATCGAGCGCGCGGGGACGCCGCTCTTCACCTGGGGGAGCTGGCTGGACGGGGTCACCGCGGACGTCGTCCTGCGCAGCTTCGCGACGTACGCGAACCCGCAGCGGGCCGTCATCGGCGCCTGGAGCCACCACTACCTGAACCATGGAAGCCCGTACTGCCCTCCAGGAACACGTCTTCGGCCCGACCAGCAGGAGCTGTGGCAGGAAGCGGTCGCGTTCCTCGACCACCACCTCAAGGGCGAAGAGGACGCCGGGGACGCCGAGCGACGGCTGTACTACTACACGATGGGCGAGGAGGCGTGGAAGGTCACCGACCGCTGGCCCCCGGCGGGCTCCGAGACCCAGCGCTGGTACTTCGCCGAAGCGAACGGTCTGGCCCGAGAGGCGCCCACGACGGACGCCGGATCGGACGCGTACGAAGTCGACGTCGAGGCCAGCACGGGGCCCACCAACCGCTGGCAGACCCAGGACGGCGTGACGAAGGTCGCGTACCCGGATCGCGCCCAAGCGGACCAGCGGCTCCTCACCTACGACAGTGCGCCCTTGAGCGAGGACGTGGAGGTCACCGGTTACCCCGTCGTAACCCTGCACGTGACATCGACCGCGACCGACGGAGCGTTCTTCGTCTACCTCGAGGACGTCGACGAGCATGGCCACGTCCGCTACCTGACCGAGGGGTTGCTGCGCGCGCTGCACCGACGCGAGACCGATCGCGAGCCGCGGCTCACGCTGTTCGTGCCGCACCACTCCTTCCTGCGCGAGGACGCCATGGAACTCGTACCGGGCGAGGTCGCCGAGATCCGCTTCGGGCTCCTGCCGACCTCCGCGCTGGTGCGCAAGGGACATCGTCTACGCATCGCGATCGCGGGGCATGACGCCAGCACCTTCGCGCGGATCCCGGCCGAGGGGGCCCCGACCATCACGGTGCACCGCGACCGGGTGCGTGCGTCGCACGTGGACCTTCCCATCGTGCCCAGGTAGCTCGGCGCACGGCGCGCACGTCCGGGCCCGCCCATGCCCAGGAGCGCACGTGAGGGCGTACGCCTCCCGCTCACCCCCGCCCGCGGAGCATCCAGGCGATCGCACCTGCGGCGATGACGGCCACGATCGCGGCGTGGCCCAGCAGGACCGCCTGGATGCCGAGGTGCGTCGCGACCCACGCGAGCGACACCGGCGCGAGGACCTGCGCCAGCCGGTTGAGGGTCATGCGCACGCCCATGGCCGCGCCGCGCTCTCCGGCGTCGACGTCGTCGGCGACCATCACCATCGAGATCGGCTGGGACAGGCCGTGCCCGGCTCCGAACACGGCCAGCCACAGCGCGACCGACCAGACGGTCGGCACCGACACCACGCCCGCCAGCGACGCGGCCAGGGCCACCAGAGCGAACACGACCGCGCGTTCGCGGCCGCCCAGCAGCGCGACGACGCGAGGCATGATGGGGCGGACGATGACCGAGGCGATCGCCCGTACCGACAGCACCCCTCCGATCGTCGCGGCGGACCACGACAGGGCCTCGAGGTGCACGGGCAGGAACGTCGACTGCGCCGTCATCGCCCAGACGCCCATCGAGCTCGTCACGATCGCGACGCCGACGGTGCGGCGCCGTAGCAGCGCGACCCCTTGCGCCATGCGGAAGGGGGGAGGCGCGACGGCGGTGCGTCCGCTGACCCGCACGGCCAGCATCGCGAGCGCGGCGAGGGCGTACGTCGCGACGACCGCGGCGAACGCCGCGCGCGGACCGGCCACGTCCAGCAGCACGCCGGCGAGGATCGGTCCGACGACCTGCCCGGCCGACATCGCCGTGGTCCACCAGCCGTAGGCGCCCTCCCGGGCGCGGCCTGCCCCTCCGAGGCTGGCGATGAGGGTCTGCGCGCCGATGATGAACGCGTTCTGCATGGCGCTGCCCAGCAGGAAGGCGACCACCAGCCACGGCAGCGAGGGGCTGACCAGCATCGGCACCAGCGCCACGACCGTGCCCACGAAGCCGGCCACCACGAACCGGCGTGCGCCCCAGCGGTCGACGTACGTCCCGATCGGGATGGCGAACGCCAGCGGGAGGACGGCCCCACCGGCGACCAGCAGGCCGATGGTCGGCGCGTCCGCTCCGAAGCGCAGCGCGAGCAGCGGCAGCAGCAGCATGAGCATCGACCAACCCGTGACGGCCACGCCGCTGGCGACGTCCAGCCACGCCATGGCGCGTCGGGCGCTGGTCGGCCCGACGCCCGGGCCCGGCGGTCCGGGCTCGGTCGCTGCGGGACGCTTCGGTTCGGAATCGGCCTCGTCGTTGTTCGTAGGGACCCCCTCGGCAGGCGACCAGCCTATCGCTGCTCGACGCCGGTCGGCCCTTGTCTACCGTTGGCTGGGTCGGCGATCGTCCGCCGCGCAGGCAGATCGTGCCCCGCACGCATGCCTTTCCTGGCAGCGATCCCAGGCCCCTCGGCACGCCTCAGGGCGTCAGGAGCACCTTGAGCGAGTCCCCGCCCCCGGCCGCGACCTCGAACGCGCGCGCCACGTCCGCCAGCGGGTGCACGCTCGTGACCATCCGCTCCGCGTCGATCGCGCCCGCGTCCAGCAGTCGGATCGCCTCGCGGTAGTCCTCGGAGGTGTACATCAGGCTGCCCTGCAGGCGCAGCTCCCGGTCCTGGATCAGGCCGGCCTGCACCGCCGGGTCGCGCCCGTAGACGCCGACGACGATCGCCGTCGCCCCCTTGCGCAGCGCACCGATCGCGCCGCGCAGGGCGCCCTCGACGCCGACGCACTCGAGCACCAGGTCGAAGGCGTTCTCCTCCAGCGCCGCGACCGAGGCGAACCCGAACCTCCGCGCCAGGTCGCGCCGCGCGTCGTCGACGTCGGCGACGGTCACGGTCGCGCCGCCGGCACGCGCGACCTGCGCGCACAGCAGGCCGATCGTGCCCGCCCCGACGACCGCGACGGCGCGTCCTTCCAGGGAGCCGTCGCTCTCCTCGGCCAGCCGCAGCGCGTGCGTCGCGACCGCGACCGGTTCCACCAGCGCCCCGGCCTCGTCGGCGATCCCGTCGGGCAGGCGGTGCAGCCGGTCGAGGGGGGCGACGAACGCGTCCGCCATGCCCCCGGGCGCTTGGAAGCCCATGACGCGCAGGGTCTCGCAGATGTTGTAGCGGCCGTTGCGGCAGTGCCGGCAGACGCCGCACACCAGCGACGGTTCCAGCGCCACGCGCGCGCCGATCCAGGCCCGGTCGGCGTCGTCGCCGACCGCCTCGACCACGGCGGACAGCTCGTGCCCGGGAAGGACGGGGTAGGTGACGAACGGGTGGTGCCCCGCCAGGACGTGCAGGTCGCTGCCGCAGATGCCGATGGCGAGGGGCCGAAGGCGCGCCTCGCCCGGTCGGAGCTCGGGCGGCTTCGTGGCCTCCAGGCGGAGGTCGTGCGGACCGTCGATCACGACGTGCCGCGTGGCGCCCGGAACGGAGGTCACGATCCCGCCACGTCGAACTGGTCATGCGTCCGGTCCGGGTCGATCTCCGCGAGGGCCGGCCCGGCCTCGAACGCCTGCAGCGTCACCGCGTGCGAGGCCAGCGGCGTGACGTTCACGGCGCCGTTCTGGGTCATCGAGATCGCCTCCTCCATCACGGTCGGGACCCCGGTCGTGTCGGTGGCGGCGGCGGTCATGGTGCTCGTAACAGGGGTCATGGGACGGCTCCCATCGTACGACCCACGGGCGACAGCGCGCGGGGCCCCTGAGCCCCGGTGCTAGCATCCCAGCCATGGTCCTCGGCATCGACCTGGGCACGTCCAGCGTCAAGGTCGCGGCCGTCGACGACGAGGGCCGATTCGTGGCGAAGGCCAAGGCCAGCTACCCTCTCGACGCGCCGCACCCCGGCTGGGCCGAACAGGACCCCGAACGCTGGTGGGACGCCACGGTCCAGGCGACGCGTCGCCTGGTCTCCGAGATCGACGCCCGCGAGGTCCGCGCCATCGGACTGTCCGGACAGATGCACACGCTGGCCCTGCTGGACGCGTCGGGGCGGCCGGTCCGCCCCGCGATCGGCTGGGCCGATACCCGCACCGAGGCGCAGGTCCGCCGCTTCCATGAGCGCGTGCCGCACGCGACCCAGGTCGGGGTGCTGGGCAACCCGCCCGCCACCGGCTTCACCGCCCCCAGCCTGATGTGGGTCAAGGAGCACGACCCCGCCGCCTACCGGGCCGCGGCCAAGGTGACCCTCGCGAAGGACTACGTCCGGCTGCGGCTCACCGGCGCGTGGGCGACCGACCCGTCCGACGCCTCGGCGACGCTGCTGTTCGACCCCTTCGAACGGACCTGGGCGCACGAGGTGCTGGACGCCCTGGACCTCGACGCGGCTCTGCTGCCGCCGCTGCAGCCGTCCGGCGCGGTCGCTGGGGAGCTCCTCGCCGACGTCGCGGACCGTCTGGGCCTGCCCCGTGGCACGCCCGTCGTGACCGGGGCCGGCGACCAGGCGGCCGCGGCGACCGGCTGCGGCCTGGTGGACCCCGGACCGATGCTGGTCACGCTGGGAAGCGGCGGGCAGGTGTTCACGCCGCTGGCGACGCCCGCCGCCGACGAGCGGCTGCGGGTCCACCTGTTCTGCCATGCGGCCCCGGACCGCTGGCACCTCCAGGGAGCGCTGCAGAGCGTCGGCGTGGCGCTGGACTGGGTGCGGCGCACCCTCGGGTTCGGCTGGGACGAGTTGTACGCCCGCGCGGCCGAGGTGCCGGCCGGAGCGGCGGGCGTGACCTTCCTGCCGTACCTGACGGGGGAGCGCACGCCGTACATGGATCCTCGCGCGCGGGCCGCCTGGTCGGGCCTGGCGCTGTCGCACACCCCGGCGCACATGGCGCGCGCAGCGATCGAAGGGGTGGCCTACGCCGTCGCCGAAGCGGTCGAGGCGTCCGTCGACGCCGGCGGCGAGCCGGAGGAGATCGCGCTCACCGGGGGAGGCGCCCAGCACGCGCTGCCGCGCCGGATCCTGGCCGACGTGCTGGATCGTCGGCTGGGGATCGCCGAGGTCGGCGACGCCTCCGCCCTGGGGGCCGCGGTGCTGGCCGGCGCTCCCGCGCCCAGCTTCCGCTGGACCGAGGGCGACGCGCAGGGCCCGGACGCGGAGGCGCACCGCACCGCGTGGCGGCGGCAACGGGCGGCGTACGCGGCCCTCCGGAGCGACGACACGCCCGGTTCGTGACGGTCCCAGGCCGCGGCGAGGCCGCTCCGCCGTCGTACGACCCGCGACGTCGTCCGTACCCCCGCAGGGCCTACGCTCGAACTGCGACGTCGACGACGAGGTCGCCGCGATCGGACCCCGCTGGACCGGAGTCCCCTCGCTTCGCGCCGTGCCACCCGAGGAGGTGAGCCATGACCGAGCGTCCCGAGAGCGATCCCCGGCACCACACCGACAAGGTCAAGACGATGCTGGACGACCTCACGAAGCACCTGCGGGACGACGTCGAGGCCGTGTCCGAGCCCCGGGCCCAGGCGCTGTTCGAGACGACGGCCGAGGTGCTGATCGGCTTGCGGACCGCCTTCGAGCACTACGAGCAGGGCGAGGAGACCGCCTGGCGGCGGTAGCGCCACGTGCCCGCGAGGGGCGGGTGCCCGCGACGCACCGCCTCCCTCACCCCTCCGCCATCACCACCGCGTTCCGTCCGCGGATGCTGCGCACGTTCGCCTTCATCGCCAGCGAGGTCACCAGCGCGACCGCCAGCAGCCCGGCGAAGATCGGGAACGCCGCCTCGTAGCCGCCGGTCCGGTCGCGCACGAAGGCGACCACCATCGGACCCACGATGCCCGCCATCGACCAGGCGGTGAGCAGCAGCCCGTGGATGGCGGCCAGCTGCTTCGTCCCGAACAGGTCGCCGATGAACGCGGGCAGCGAAGCGAAGCCGCCGCCGTACATCGTCAGCACCGTGAACAGCAGCACTTGGAACAGCAGCGCGCTTCCCGTCGTCGGCAGGATCAGGAAGGCGACCAGCTGCACGGCGAAGAACAGCAGGAAGATGTTCTCCCGCCCCAGGTAGTCGGAGATCGAGGCCCAGCCGATGCGGCCGGCGCCGTTGAACAGGCCCATCAGGCCGACCATCGCGGCGGCGGCGACGGCGGTCATGCCGACCTGTTCCTGCGCCAGCGGCGAGGCGACCGAGATGAGCATGATGCCGGCCGAGATGTTGATGAACATCATCGTCCAGAGCATCCAGAAGCGCGGCGTGCGCAGGGCCTCGCGCGCGTCCAGCTGCGCCAGGTCGGCGGCCTTTCGGGCCGTGACCGCGCCGGTGGCCGCGCCGCCCGGCGCCCAGTCGGCCGGCGGCTTGGCGATGTAACTCGCGCCCGCCGACATCAGCACCAGGAAGGTCGCGCCCAGGACGAAGAACGTCGTCGGCAGGCCGACGGTCGCGATCAGCCGGGCCGCGACGGGGCTGGCCAGCAGCGCGCCCGCGCCGAAGCCCAGGACGGCCATGCCGGTCGCCATCCCTCGACGGTGCGGGAACCAGGCGACCAGGGTCGAGACGGGCGAGATGTAGCCGATCCCGAGGCCGATCCCGCCGACGACGCCGTAGCCGAGGAAGAACAGCCAGAGGCTGCCGGTCGCCACCGCGACGCCGGCCAGGACGTGCCCGGACGCGAACAGCACGGCGGCCAGCAGCGCCGAGGCGCGCGGCCCGCGCCGTTCCACGAACGGTCCGAAGACCGCGGCGGAGAGGCCCAGGAAGAAGATCGCCAGCGTGAAGGCCAGCGAGGTCTGGGTGCTGCTCCAGTCCAGGGCGTCGGCGAGGGGCACCTTGAAGACGCTGTAGGCGTAGGCCGACCCGATCGAGACGTGGATCACCACGGCCGACAGGACGATGAGCCACGGGTTCTTGGTCGTCATGGGGGTGCTCCGGTCACCTGACGGGGATGCCGTGCGCCTCGAACGGGGCGCGGGCGCGGGCGAGCGCCGCGTCGTCCGGCGGCTCGGTGTCGGGGAGGGCGTAGGGCAGCTTGAGGCGGCGCCACTTGTCGCGGCCCAGCTGGTGGAAGGGCAGGATCTCGACCCGTTCGACGTTCCCCAGGGTCGCGACGAAGGCCGCGAGACCCTCGACGTTGGCGGGATCGTCGGTCAGGCCGGGCACCAGCACGAAGCGGATCCACACCGGTGTACCGAGATCCGAGAGCCGACGCGCGAAGCGGAGCACCGGTTCGACCGGCGTGCCCGTGACCTGCTGGTGCGTCGCAGCGTCGAACGACTTGAGGTCGAGGAGGACCAGGTCCACGTCGGCCAGCTGCGCGTCGGAGATGCGTTCGCCGAAGTGCCCGTTGGTGTCCAGCACGGTGTGCAGGCCGCGCTCCTTGCAGGCACGGAGAAGGCGCGTCACGAACGGCGCCTGCATGAGGGGCTCGCCGCCACTGACGGTCACGCCGCCGGTGCGCTTGAGCACCCGCTCGTACTTGCCGATCTCGGCCATCATCGCGTCCAGCGACATCTCGCGGCCGTTCCTCAGCCTCCAGGTGTCCGGGTTGTGGCAGTACTGGCAGCGCATCATGCAGCCGGTCGTCCACAGCACGAAGCGCAGCCCCGGCCCGTCCACGGCCGAGCCCGTCTGGAACGAGTGCACGTAGCCCAACCGTCCCTCCGCCCGGGCGGTCGCGTCGGAGCGCGACGCCCGGGCGGAGCGCGAGGCGAGCGGGGCGCAGGCGTCCATCGTCATGGCCGTTCGCGCGTCCCTGGGCGGATCAGATCCGCCCGTGGAAGGTGCGGTTGACGACGTCCTGCTGCTGCTCGCGCGTCAGCTTGACGAAGTGGACGGCGTAGCCTGAGACGCGGATCGTCAGCTGCGGGTACTTCTCCGGATGATCCATCGCGTCCAGCAGCGTATCGCGGTCGAGGACGTTGACGTTGACGTGGAAGCCGTCCTCCTCGAAGTAGGCGTCAAGGACGTTGGCGAGGTTGGTCACCCGCTCGTCCATCGACGCGCCCAGGCCGTCCGGCACCAGGCTGGCGGTGAAGGAGATGCCGTCCTGAGCGTGCTCGTAGGGGAGCTTGGCGACCGACAGGGCCGAAGCGAGGAAGCCGTGCTCGTCGCGGCCGTGCATCGGATTGGCACCGGGCGCGAACGGCTCGCCGCGGCGGCGGCCGTCGGGGGTGCTGCCGGTCAGCTTGCCGTAGACGACGTTGGAGGTGATCGTCAGGACCGACTGCGTGTGGGTCGCGTCCCGGTAGGTGGGCCGCGCGCGCAGCTTGTCCATGAACGTCTCGAGCAGGTCGGAGGCGATCCCGTCGACGCGGTCGTCCAAGTTCCCGAAGGTCGGGAACTCGCCGCTGGTCTCGAAGTCGACGATCAGGCCGTTCTCGTCCCGAATCGGTCGGACCTGGCCGTACTGGATCGCGGAGAGGCTGTCGGCGGCGACCGACAGGCCGGCCACGCCGAAGGCCATGGTGCGCTTCGGGTCGTAGTCGTGGAGCGCCATCTCGATCCGCTCGTAGGCGTACTTGTCGTGCATGTAGTGGATGACGTTCATGGCGTTGACGTAGACGTCCGCCAGCCAGTCCATCATGCGCTCGAAGCGTTCGCGCACCTCGGCCGCGTCCAGCACGTCGCCCTGGATCGGTTCCATCTCGGGCCCGACCTGGGCGCCGCTGATCTCGTCGCGGCCGCCATTGAGGGCGTAGAGGAGGCACTTGGCCAGGTTGACGCGCGCGCCGAAGAACTGCATCTGCTGGCCCATCTCCATGGCCGAGACGCAGCAGGCGATGCCGGTGTCGTCGCCGTAGGTGGGGCGCATCAGGTCGTCGGACTCGTACTGGATCGAGCTGGTCTCGACCGAGAGCTCGGCGCAGAAGCGCTTGAAGCCGTCGGGCAGCGCGGGCGACCAGAAGACGGTCAGGTTGGGCTCCGGCGCGGGGCCCAGGTTGCGCAGCGTCTGCAGGAAGCGGAAGCTGGTCTTCGTCACCAGCGGCCGGCCGTCGAGGCCCACGCCGCCGATCACCTCGGTGACCCAGGTCGGGTCGCCCGAGAACAGGGCGTCGTACTCCTTGGTGCGCAGGAACCGGACGATGCGCAGCTTCATGACGAAGTCGTCGATCAGCTCCTGCGCCTCGGCCTCGCTCAGGACGCCCGCGGCCAGGTCGCGCTGCAGGTAGACGTCCAGGAAGGTCGAGGTGCGGCCCAGCGACATCGCGGCGCCGTTCTGCTCCTTGACCGCCGCCAGGTAGCCGAAGTACAGCCACTGGATCGCCTCGCGCGCCGTCGTCGCCGGCCCGGAGACGTCGTAGCCGTAGGCGGCCGCCATCTCCTTCAGCTCACCCAGCGCACGGATCTGCTCGGACAGCTCCTCGCGGTCGCGGATGATCGCTTCGCTGGCGTAGGCGTCGTTCAGGGCGGCCTTCTCGGCCTTCTTGGCCTGGATCAGGCGGTCGACGCCGTAGAGGGCGACGCGCCGGTAGTCGCCGATGATGCGACCGCGGCCGTAGGCGTCCGGCAGGCCGGTGACGATGCCCGAGCGGCGGGCCGCCAGGATCTCGGGGGTGTAGGCGTCGAAGACGGCGTCGTTGTGCGTCTTGCGGTACTTGGTGAAGGTCTCCTCGACGACCGGGTCGACCTCGTAGCCGTACGCTTCGAGGCCCGCCTTGACCATGCGGTAGCCGCCGTTGGGGAAGATCGCTCGCTTGAGCGGCGCGTCGGTCTGCAGGCCGACGATCAGCTCGGCGTCGCGGTCGATGTAGCCGGGCTCGTGGGCGGTGATGGTGCTGGGGGTCTGCGAGACGTCCAGCACGCCCTTGCGGCGCTCCTCCTCGAACAGGCCGCCCAGGCGCTCCCAGAGGGCCTTCGTGCGGTCGGTCGCGGGGGCGAGGAACGAGGCGTCGCCCTCGTAGGGGACGTAGTTCCGTTGGATGAAGTCGCGGACGTCGATGCGCTCGGCCCAGGGGCCCGAGGCGAATCCGCGCCAGGCGTTCAGCGGCGGCGGGGTGGCGACGGGGGCGTCGGCGGACGGGGGGAAGGGGACCGTGTTCTTCATGTGAAACATTGCACCAGCCCTCCCGGGGAGGGGCAAGTGGCGAAGGTCCCAGGTGCCGGCCTCAGCCCCGCTGCAGCAGGAACGCTCCGCCGAGTACGAAGGCGATGACCGGCCAGGTGTTGGCCCAGCCGGTGAAGAAGCCGACGAAGAGCACGGCGCCGAAGCCGGCGGCAAGAGCGATCGCGGTCGCGCCTCGTGAGTGGGTCATGGATCGGGTCCTTTCCTGCGTCCAGGGACGCGCGTGACGAGAAGGTGCGGAGCGGCGTCCGGCCGATCCGGGGCCGCCTCCGTACGCGCCGAAGGTACGAGCCGACCTGGGGAGCCCGCATCCCCACGTGTCGGGATGCGCGCGCCACGCGGCCGGCACGGCGACGGCTCGCGCGGCGGCATCAAGATGCCGCATCATGATGCCGTCTCCGGCGAAGCGATCCGTACCCTTCCGCGGAGACGCGTGACGTCCGTGGCCAAGCCCCGTCGTCCTGGCGATGCGTAGCGGCGTCGTTCAGCCTTCGCCGCGGCGTTCTGGCGACGGGTCCGGTCGGCCGCGTGCGACGCGTTCCATGCGCACGAGCAACGTCGAGGACGGTGCGACCCGTCCCGTCACGTAGGTCGACAGGCGTGAGGGCGAGGTGCCGATCGCCTCGGCGAAGGCGCGTCGCGACAGGCCGGAGGACTCCAGCAGCGCCGTGACGCGCCGGGCTACCTCGGCACGCTCCTCGGCCTCGGCGTGTCGGCGCGCGTCGTGGAGCATGCGCTCCATCAAGGGCGCCACCCCGTACGGTCGGGTGGCCGCCAGCGCATCCTCGAGGCGACGAGCGGTCGGGCTCCAGGGGTCGGTGCGGACGGACCGGGCGACTCGGCGCCACTCCTGCAGGCTGCCGCGCTCCAAGGCGGCGATGAGGCCCTCGGTCGGCCACGTCTCGACCGGAGCGTCCGGGTCGATGTCGAGGTGCCGGAACCGAACGCTCATGGGTGATCCCCATCGCCGTCGAGCATCTTCTGTGCGACGGCGGCGCAGACGTCGGCGACCGCGTTCCAGTCGTGCCAGCGCGGGTCCAGACGCTTGTAGTGCGGCAGTTCCCGCGTCGTTCGTCGATCCGCCGGGCGAGGTTCGGCCAGCTGTCGCGCTACCTGGCTGGCCACGCCATCGGGCGAATCGCGTTGATCTCGGTAGTACGCGTCCATGCGGGACAGGACCTCGGCTGCGCGGTCGATCCCGACGCGGTCGGCCAGCGCGGCGACGTCGAGGAAGTCACGCGTCTGGTTGCGGCGGACGATGAGGAACGCCTTGATGCGCAAGGTCTCGTCCAGCGTGGGGATCCGAAGCACCTCGCCGGATGCGAGCGACACCTCGGCGACCTCCAAGGGGCGCGTGCGGATCATCTGGCGGATCCCCGTTTCGATGTCGCCGAGCGATCCGAGGATGATCTTGCCCGGCACGACGCGGTTGGTCACCCATCCCTCGGATCGTTCGACCGCCTCGAGGACCAGGTCGAAGCGATCCTGCAGGTCTGCGAGAACGTGATCGTGGTCATGGCTCTCCCGATGTCCGGCGTACCAGGCGGCGGCCGTGCCGCCGACCAGGACGGCATCGGGAACCAAGCGTTGGAGCTGCGCGGCCGACGCGAGGACCTCGTCCAAGGAGGGGCGACCCATGCAGCAAGAGTATCACATATGATAATCGATGCTCGTGATGGCCGCGCCAACCGCCGCCCGGCTGGGCCGCGTCCGCCTGCACATCGCCGTTCCGGATCGCTCGGTCGAGTCCGCCCGGCGGGCGGCCGTCGAGCGCTACGATGGTGGCGAACGAGATCGGCACAGGGCTTCCGGGGGACGCACGTCGAGGAGGCACCATGGCCACCATCGAGCTCCACGATCACGGACCCCGCCCGTACACCGTCGACATCGAGGACGCGACGGTTCAGAACACCGCGTACCGCACGGCGCTCTGGACCGGAACCAACCTGCAGGTGACGTTGATGAGCATCCCGGTGGACGGCGAGATCGGCCTCGAGGTGCACCACGAGCTCGATCAGTTCCTGCGGATCGACGAGGGCAAGGGCCGCGTCCAGATGGGCGACGCCGAGGACGACCTGCCCTTCGACGAGGTGATCGAGGACGACTGGGTCGTGCTCGTCCCGGCCGGGACGTGGCACAACATCACGAACGTCGGCGACGAGCCGCTGAAGATCTACTCGATCTACGCGCCGCCCGAGCATCCGCACGGCACGGTCCACGCCACCAAGGCCGAAGGGGACGCGGCCGAGGACCACTAGGGCCCAGGGGCCGCTCGCGTGCTTCGCGGTAGGATCGCGGCCACGAAGCGTTCACGCGACGATGCTCGCGGTTTGGAGCGTCCGTGCCCGAAAGGTCCGAGAGAACCACCGTCCGCGTCGGGGTGGCGGGCTTGTTGGCCCTGGCCGCCACGTACGGCCTGGGGCGCCAGGCCTACGGCCTGTTCGTGCCGTGGTTCCAGGCCGAGTTCGCGCTCGGGCTGGAAGGGATCGGCTACGTCGCCGGCGCAGCCCAACTGGGCTACCTCGTCGCGACCGTCGCCACCGGCGTGGTCGAGGCCCGCTACGGCCCTCGGCTTCCCGTGGTCGTCGGGTGCATCCTCCTGGCCCTGGGCGCGGCGATGGTCGCCACGGCGCAGAGCACCGTCACCTTCGCCGCGGGGGCGATCCTGGCGGGGACCAGCGCCGGCGGGGCGTGGGCCCCGTTCTCCGACGTCGTCGCCGAGCGGGTTCCCCGCGGCCGGCGTCACCGCGCGCTGGCCCTGGTCAACGCCGGATCGCCGGCCGGACTCCTGATCGCAAGCCTGCTGGTCGCGGTGACCGGCCGCGCGTGGCGCGTCGCGTGGGTCGCGTTCGCCGCCGTCGGCGTGCTCGGCGCCGTCGTGAACCTCGTCGTGCTCCCGTCCGCCGCTGGCGCGTCCCGGTCTCGCTACGGCTGGTCGGGCCTGATGGACCCCGCCGCGGTGCGCCTGTTCACCGTGGCGGCACTCGCGTCGATGACGTCCGGCGCCTACTTCGCCTACGCGCCCGAGGCGGCCCAGGCGGCCGGTCTCTCGGTCTGGATCGGCGCCGCCATGTGGGGCGCCCTCGGGTTCAGCGGGGCCGTGGTCGGAGCGTTCGGCGGCGAGATCGCGGACCGGTTCTCGCTGGGCCCGGCGCTGACGGTCACGTGGCTGGGGATGGCGATCGCTCTCGCGTCGCTCCTCGCGATCGCGGGGACGCCCGCGGGCGCGCTGGCATCCGCCGCGCTGTTCGGCGCGGCCTTCACGGCCGGCTACGCGTTCGTCGCGATGTGGAGCCAGGAGGTCTTCCCTGAGCGACCGACGACCGGCTTCACCGCCACGATCGTCTGCATCGCCGCCGGCTTCTCGCTCGGGCCCGTCCTGTACGGCGTCGTCGCCACGTTCGCGGGTCGCCCCTCGGCCCTGATCGCGGCGGCCGCGCCGGCGGTGCTGGCCGCGGTCCTGTCGGTCGTGCCCCCGCGTTCGGCCGCGCTTCGGTCGACGTAGCGCGCCCTCAGGGAGGGGGCGCGTCGAGGGTCGTGATCGGGCCGACGACCTCGCACGGCTCGCGCGCCCCGGGACCGTGGTACGCCAAGCCATGCCCCCTCGGCACGACCGGCCCGACGGAATCGAACCCGCCGACCCTTCCGACGCCCGTCGCCTCGACCCGGCGTTGGGTCCCGCGTCGGCCTTCGTCGCGATGCCGTTCCACTGGACCTGGGCCCGTTGGCTCTGGCGGCGGCTGGTCACGGCCCGCCCTGCCGCGGCCACGCCGGGCGTCGAGGTCGAGGATCGCCGCGACGCGCCGGCTCCGCTGCGGGTGCACCGCCCGACGGAGGGCCGGTCCAAGGGCGCACTGCTGTGGCTGCACGGCGGTGGCCTGATGATGGGAACGCCGAGGATGGACGACGCCCGCTGCGGCAGGTTGGCGCGCGACGCAGGTCTGGTCGTGGTCGCCCCCGCCTACCGGCTCGCGCCCGAGCACCCGTTCCCGGCCGCGCTGGACGACGCGCACGCCGCCTGGACCTGGCTCCAGGAGGCGGCGCCGGAGCTGGGCCTGGACCCGACACGCATCGCGATCGGCGGCGCCAGCGCGGGCGCCGGGATCGCCGCCTGCCTTGCGCAGCGCCTGCGCGACGAGGGAGGCGTCCAGCCCGCCGCGCAACTCCTCGTCTACCCGATGCTGGACGACGCGACCGCCGCGCGGCGCGACCTGGACGCCGTCCGCCACCTGGTCTGGACGAACCGCGCCAACCGGGCGGGGTGGCGTGCCTACCTGGGGCGGCCGCCCGGATCGGACGACGTCCCGCCCTACGCCGCCGCCAGCCGCGCGGCGGACCTGAGCGGCCTACCGCCCGCCTGGATCGGCGTCGGCGACCTCGATCTGTTCCGGGCCGAGGACCGGGCCTACGCGGACCGGCTCGAGGCGGCGGGCGTCCGGGTCGCGCGGATGGAGCTCCGCGGAGCTCCGCACGGCTTCGACGCGCTCCGGCCCGACGCCCCGCCGTCGCGGGCCTTCGCGGCGGCGCAGGTGGCGTTCCTGCGCGAGGAGCTCGGCTCGCGGCAGGACGTCGCGGACCCGTCCACAGGCTGACGCCGCGTCCGCCCACGCCACGGCGACCCGGCAGGCGAGAGGCCCCGGAACCGACGCGCGGTCCCGAGGCCTCCGGTCGTGCCTGCCGCGGCGCGGAGCCGCGGCCAAGGGGTCACTCGCCCGCGGGCGCCCCCGGGTCGTGCTCCAGGATCAGGCCGACCGCCGTACGGTTCTGGAATCCGGTCCAGTAGCTGTGCTCCTCGGTGGGCACGCCGGCGTCGTCGACCGACCAGACGCCGTCCGCGGCGTTCTCGACCAGGTCCAGGTAGGGCGCCATCGCGTCGTCCTCGTACAGGTGCAGCCGCAGGAACGCCGTCGCGAAGTGCTGGGCGACGTTGTTCATGCGGACGTTGTCCCAGACCGGGTCGGCGTAGTGGTCGTAGCGGCCGGTCAGCCAGGCCGCGCGCGGCGCGGGGATCGGCGCCGCGGCGTTGTGGTTGGCGTTCACGAAGGTCAGCAGCCAGCGCTCGGCGTTCACCGCACCCTCGTAGATCGCGCGGATGCCGTTCTCGTAGCCGGCCACGTCGTCGATGCTGCCCGCCATGAACATCACCGGCGTGTCGATGCCGGCCAGGCCCTCGGCGTCCCAGAAGCCGACGTTCATGCCCCACGGCGCGATCGCGATGGCGGCGACCACGCGCGGGTCGCGGCGGGCCTCGAACGCCTCGGTGCCCGCCTGGTGCTCGGCCAGCAGACCATTGGGCGGCGCGAACGGCAGGCCGACCGCAGCCTCTGCGAAGCCGCCACCGATCACGTTCACCGCGCCGTAGGCCCCCATCGAGTAGCCCACCATCGCCGTGCGCGAGGCGTCCACCATGCCGGCCAGGAACCCGTCCTCGGCGGCGCCGAGGCGCTCCATTTCGTCCAGGACGAACAGTTGGTCCAGCGGACGGTTGTAGAGCGTGCTCGCGAAGGCCGCTTGGTCGGCGTAGGTGCTGTCGGTGTGGTCGATCGAGGCGACCACGAAGCCCTTGCTGGCCAGGTTCTCGGTCAGGTGCGAGAGCAGGAAGCGGTTGCCGGGGTAGCCGTGCGAGACGATCACCAGCGGGAACGCGCTGCCGGCCGCGGGCGGGGCGTCGCGGACCGCGCGACCGGCCAGCAGCGCCTGCGTGACGCCGTCGCGGGTGTTCACGACGTACGTCCCGCCCGGGTCCACGCCGTCCGGCAGGTCGGCGGGGTACCAGACCTCGACCGTGAGGGGCCGGTCGTAGCTGGGGGTGGCCTCGCCCGCGGCGGCGTTCAGGATGTCGGGCCGGCCTTCGTCGACCAGCTGAAGCGTGCGGACGCCGACGTCGTGGGCGCCGTACGCCGCCAGGTCGGGCGCGTCGGGGCGCTGCGTGTCGACGCGGTCGGTGGCCTGCGCGGCGGCCCAGGCGGGCGCCACCAGCAGGGCCAGGGCGAGGAGGAGGGAAGCGAATCGGGGCATGGGGATCCTTTCCGTGCACCGCGGGAACGCCGACGGTGCGATGGGCTCGATGCTACCCGCGACCGGGCGGCGGGAGGCTGGTCTCCGGGCCGAGATGCGTGCACGCGTCGTCGCTGCGACGACCCGTACACTAGGAACCGTGGCGACGGACGGCACCATCCTGATCGTCGACGACGAGCCCGTGAACCTCACGGTCCTGACCGACGTCCTTCGCCCGACCTACGGCGTCCGGGTCGCCAACTCGGGCGCGGCCGCGTTGCGGGCGGCGCGGACGCCCCCGGTTCCCGACCTGATCCTCCTCGACGTGATGATGCCGGGCATGGACGGTTTCGACGTCCTCGAGCGGTTGCGCCTCGACGCGACGACGAGCGGCATCCCCGTGTTGTTCGTCACGGCCCTGAACGACGCCGCCAGCGAGGAGCGGGGATTGGCCGCCGGGGCAGCGGACTTCGTGACCAAGCCCATCCGTCCTTCGGTCGTGCGCGCCCGCGTTCGTGGTCACCTTCGCGTCAAGCGCATGCAGGACGTCCTTCACGAGCGCACCCGGACGCTCGAGGCCGAGGTCGTGCGTCGCGTCGCCGACATCACCGCCGCCCAGCACGCCGGCATCCAGGCCCTCGCTCACATGGCCGAGACGCGCGACACCGACACCGGGCTGCACATCTTCCGTACCCAGCGCTTCGTCGAGGAGCTCGCGCACCGACTCCGTGCGCATCCGCGCTTCAGTGCGTACCTCACCCCGTCCACCATCGATCTGATCGTTCGGTCGGCGCCGCTACACGATCTGGGCAAGGTGGGCATCCCCGACCGCATCCTGCTCAAGCCCGGCCCGCTCGATGACGAGGAGTGGTCCGAGATGAAGCTGCACACCGTGCTGGGCGCAGAGGCTCTGGCTCGCGCCGAGGCGGACGTCGATCGGCCGGTCGCGTTCCTGCCGATCGCGCGGATGATCGCCCGGTCGCACCACGAGCGTTGGGACGGGAGCGGGTATCCTGACGGACTGTCGCGCGACGAGATCCCCATCCCCGCGCGGTTGATGGCGCTGGCGGACGTGTTCGACGCGCTCATCTCCAAGCGCGTCTACAAGGAGGCGTTTGGCCTCGACGAGGCCGCGGAGGAGATCCGAGCCAGTTCGGGCACGCAGTTCGATCCCGATGTCGTCGCGGCGTTCGAGGAGGCGTTCGACGCCTTCGCAGCGATCGCTTCGACCTGAGGTCGTCGAAGCGGTCACGGGGGTGCGTCCCTTGCCGGACGCGGTGGTCCGTTTCGAGGTGAGCGAAGTGAGGGGCGTGTACGGCATGCGTGCTGCTGGACCCAGCGAGGCGATTGGACGGCGGAGGACCCCCCGTGGATGAGTCCTCCGTCCTCCTGGGCCTGACGCTCAACGCTGCTCTGCTACTGGCGTTGGCGCTGGTGACCGGCCTGGTGCCGCGGACGATGCGTCGAGGCGCCGAGCCTCGGGCCCTCGTGTGGACCGGCGTGCTGGTCGCCGCGTTCGGCACCAGCGTCATGCTCGCGCCGGTTCCACTGGCCGAGGGCGTGGTGTTCGACGTGCGCTCCGTCGTGCTGTCGGTGTCCGGTCTGTTCTTCGGGATCGTGCCGACGGCCATCGCCGTGGCCGTCACCAGCATCGTTCGCTGGGTCCAGGGCGGCGTCGGGGTCCCGTTCGGGATCGCCGTGATCGTCGCGTCGGGCGCCCTTGGCGTCGCCTGGCGACGCTGGCGGAGCGGATCGTTGGACCGCCTCGGCCCCGTCGAGCTGTACGGCTTCGGGCTGGTCGTGCACGCCGCGATGGTCGCGATCCTGTCGACCATGCCCGCGCCGCTCGCGCGGACGTTCCTGCAGGAGATCGCGCTGCCGGTGCTCGTGATCTACCCGATCGCGACCGTCATCGTCGGGCGCCTCCTGGTCGGGAGGATCGCGGACGAGAAGCGTCAGGCCGAACGAATGGAGCGCGAGATCGAGCTACGGGTCCAGGCCGAGCGCAACGAACATCGCCTCGCGGCGACCCTGCAGCGTTTGGAGCTGCTGTTGGAGCATGCGCCCGCCTCGCTCGCGATGTTCGACCGAGACCTTCACTTCACGGCCGTCAGCCGCCGCTTCATCGACGACTACGGTCTGCATGACGTCGATCTCGTCGGCCGACATCACTACGACGTCTTCCCCGAGATCCCGCCCGCCTTCCGCGAGGCCCACCAGCGCGCGCTCCGAGGTGAGGTCGTCAGGGCCGAGGAGGATCGCCTGGTCCGCGTGAGCGGCGACGTGATGTGGCAACGCTGGGAAGTGCGCCCCTGGGTCGACGAGGTTGGCGAGATCGGCGGCATCGTCCTGTTCACCGAGGACGTCACCGAGCGCGTGCGCAACCGTCAGCAACTCCTGAAGCTCTCCCGCGCCGTCGAGCAGAGTCCGGAGAGCATCGTCATCACCAACGTCGACGGCGACATCGAGTTCGTCAACGATGCCTTCGTCCGCTCCAGCGGCTTCACGCGGAGCGAGGTGTTGGGCGAGAATCCGCGCATCCTCAACTCGGGCAGGACGCCGCCTGAAACGTACCGCGAGATGTGGGCCGTCCTGACCGCCGGGCGCACCTGGCGGGGGGAGTTCGTCAACCGGCGCAAGGACGGGAGCGTCTACGACGAAGTCGCGACCATCTCGCCCGTCCGGGGCCCCGATGGTCAGGTCACGCACTACGTCGCGGTCAAGGAGGACGTGACCGAGAAGAAGCGCATCGAACGCGAGTTGGAGCAGTACCGCAACCACCTCGAGATCCTGGTCGACGAGCGAACCCGCGAACTGGACCAGGCGCGTGAGCGGGCCGAGGTCGCGAGCCACGCCAAGAGCGCCTTCCTGGCCAACATGAGTCACGAGATCCGTACCCCCTTGAACGCCGTGGTGGGCCTGACGCACCTGCTGCTCCGCGACGACCCGACGCCCAAGCAGCGCGACCGCCTGACCAAGGTCGACAGCGCCGCCGAGCACCTGCTGTCGATCATCAACGACGTCCTCGACGTCGCCAAGATCGAGGCCGGCAAGATGGTCCTCGACGAGCGCGACTTCCACCTCTCCACCGTGCTGGACCACGTCCTCTCGATCATCGCGGCGTCGGCCGAGGCGAAGGGCCTCGCGCTCGAGATCGACCGCGACCACGTTCCCTTGTGGCTGCGTGGGGATGCCGCGCGGCTGCGACAGGCGCTCCTGAACCTCGCCGGCAATGCGGTCAAGTTCACCGAGACAGGATCGATCCGGCTCTGCAGCGATTTGGTCGAAGCGACCGACGAGCGTCTGTTGGTCCGGTTCGAGGTCCAGGACACCGGCAGCGGCATCCCCGCCGAGCGGATCCCGACCCTTTTCGATGACTTCGAGCAGGGCGACGATTCCGTCAGCCGCACGCACGGCGGTACGGGCCTGGGGTTGGCGATCACCCGACGCTTGGCGATGATGATGGGCGGCGAGGCCGGGGTCGAGAGCACGCCGGGCGTCGGGACGCGCGTCTGGTTCACCGCCGAGCTCCAGCGCGGCCGAGGCGTGATGCCCAGCCGGTACGACGGCGAGGACGCGGTCGCGCCCGAAGCGAGCGCCGAGCTGTTCCAGGGCGTGCGCCTGCTCCTGGCCGAGGACCAGCCGATCAACCGCGAGGTCGCGACCGAGCTGCTGCACGGCTTCGGCATCGACGTCGATGCCGTCGAGAGCGGACGCGCCGCGATCGACCGGGCCCGCGAGACACGCTACGACCTGATCCTCATGGACGTGCAGATGCCCGATGGGAACGGGATCGAGGCGACCCGCGCCATCCGGGCGCTTCCGGGCTACGGCGGGGTGCCGATCCTGGCCTTGACCGCCAACGCCTTCGAGGAGGACCGGCAAGCCTGCTTCGCGGCCGGCATGAACGACTTCGTACCCAAGCCGGTCGATCCGCAGGTCCTGCGCTCGACCCTGGCTCGCTGGTTGGACGGGTCGGCCTCCGCGGTGCCGGTCCGTTCCGAGGGCGAGGTCGCCCGGGACGTGCCGGCCTGGGTGTGGAAGGGCCTCGACCCGGAGATCGGCCTCGAGGCGACGCTGGGGGACGAGGCGCGGTACCTGGACCTCCTACGCAAGTTCGCGACCGCCCACGGCGAAGACGCGTCCCGCCTCCGGCGCGACCTGTCGGCGGGTGACCGGGAGGCGGCACGGCAACGCGCCCACGGGCTGCAGGGGGTCGCTGGCACCCTCGGGGTGCGAAGCTTGCAGCAGGCGGCCGTGTCGGTCGAGCGGAGTATTGCCGAGGGACGACCGGTCGATCCGGGCGACCTGGACGGCGTGGCCATGGAGCTCGACGAGCTCCAACGCCGGTTGACGACGCTTCCCGTTCCGGTAGCGGCCGAGCCCACGCGCCCGAGCCTGCCGGTCCCCGAGGTGGTCGACCGGTTGGCGCAACTCCTCGAAGTCGACAGTCCGGACGCGGTCGCCTGGGTGCGAGTGCACCAAGACGCGCTGCGCCGGGTGTACGGCACGGCTGCCGACGCCTTGGCGGCGGCCGTCGAGCGCTACGACTTCGTGCGGGCTCGGGACCTTCTCGCAGACCTCGACTGAGCTTCCTGCGCGGGGGCGCGGAACACCGCCGGCACTGGATCCTCCCCCGCATCGGTGGCGATGACGACCCCGATGGCGACGAACACGACCTGCGTCGGTACCCCGAAGGGTTGTAAGGGAATCGTTGCAGGGTCGCGCGTAGCCTTTCCACGTGGCACGGATGCTCGCGAACCTGACGCTCGCCCTCATCCTGACCGGCACGGTGGTCTGGTCGGTGGCGTCGTACCGGGGCCTCGAAGCGCGCTTGTCGGACGCGGCGACCTCGAGCTTCGCGAACGAGGTGGCCGCCGTCGTGGACGCGTACCGGGCGCTATCGCGGAGCCTGTTCGAAACGGTCGTCGCCACCCCCGACGTGGTCGACCTCATGGCTCGCGCGAGCGCCACCTCCGATCCGATCGTCCGGGACGAGGTCCGCACCGAGCTGCATGATCGGTTCGCACGGTTCTACGACACGATCCGTGCCTACGACATTCGCCAGTTCCACCTCCATACGAACGACGCCCACAGCCTCTACCGCTTCCACCAACCCGGGTCGTGGGGGGACGACCTGACCGAGGTGCGGGCCTCGGTCCGGCGCGCCAACGCGACCGGACTCCCGGTCGAAGGGTTCGAAGAGGGTCGTGTCTTCAACGGCTACCGCTTCGTCTATCCGTTCCTGGACGACGGGCGCGTGGTGGGATCGGTCGAGATCAGCGTCTCGATGCGGGCCCTCGTGCGGACGCTGGAGGTCCAGCACGGGCGACCCCTTCAGTTCCTGATCGCGCGCGACGTCGTCGAACGGAAGGTCTTCGGATCGTTCCAGGACAACTACGCGCCGTGGGCGCTGTCGGACGCCTTCCTGCTGGATCGTGGCCTCCCGCTGAGCGGCTACCCGGAGTCGGACCTGGACGCTTCCGAGAGGCGGAAGGTCGTCACGATGCTGGAGGCGCGCACCGACGTTCCCTTCGTCGTGTCCGGCGTGACGGGCGACGCGCTCGCGTTCCTTCCCGTCCCCTCGATCGAGGGGAACGTCGTGGCCTACCTCGTCACGAGCCTGACGGGCGACGCGTTCCGAGCGAACGCCCTCGCGTCCGCCGTTCAGGTCGTCCTGGCGCTTTCGCTCGCCGCGGGCTTGTTCTGGTCCGCGGTCGCCCGCGGCAGGGCGCGCCGACGCTTGGAGCGCGAGCTCGCGACCGATCCGCTGACGCGGACCGCCTCGCGCCGGCACGTCGTCGACCGGTTGGAGCAGGAGTTCGAGCGTTACAGCCGCTACGGCACGCCGTTCTCGCTGATCTCGCTCGACCTCGACGATTTCAAGCAGGTCAACGACGCCCACGGACACCAGGTCGGCGACGACCTGCTCCTCGCGTTCGCTCAGCGGGTCCGGGCGCGCATCCGGTCGACCGACCTGCTCGGACGGGTCGGCGGCGACGAGTTCCTGCTGCTCCTGCCCCACACGGTCCTCGCGTCGGCGCGTTCCTTGGCGTCCGACCTGCTCGCGGCGGTCGACGGCCCGTTGGTGGGCAGCGTCGGCGTCGGCTGCAGCATGGGTGTGGCCGAGGTCCGCGCGGACGATCGCGACGTCGACGCGCTCATCGCGCGGACCGATGCGACGCTCTACGGCGCCAAGCGTGCCGGGCGAGGACGGGTCGAGGCCGACCGATGACACCGCCCGATCGAGCGAATCGCGTCGGGGGCCAGACGCGTGCAGCGCCGGGCCCCCGACCTCGTGCTCGGGCGTGGACCTCGCTCAGGTGACCGTCGTCCCGCCGTCGACGGTGTAGTGCCCGCCGGTCAGGTAGCTGGCCTCGTCGGAGAGCAGCATGACGGCCAGGTTGGCGACCTCCTGCGGGGTGCCGTAGCGGCCCATCGGCACCATCGCCTTGAAGGCGTCCTCCTCGGTCGCGCCGACGTTGGTTTCGATGCTCTGCATCATGCGGCCCTTGATCGGGGCGGGGCAGATGGCGTTGACGCGCACGTTGCGGGAGGTCTGCTCCAGCGCGGCGGTGCGGGTCAGGCCGATCACGGCGTGCTTGGACATGACGTAGCCGCTCATGCCGGGCGAGCCGATCAGGCCGGCGACGCTTGCGGTGTTGACGACGGCGCCGCCCTCGTTCATGCGCGGCAGGACGTACTTCATGCCCAGCCAGACGCCCTTGACGTTGACGCCGAACACCTGGTCGAAGGCGTCCTCGGGGTAGTCGGGGATCGGAGCGGCGGGCCCCTCGATGCCGGCGTTGTTGAAGAACAGGTCGATCGCGCCGAAGGTGTCGACCGCCTTCTGGGCGTAGGCTTCGGCGTCGGCGGCCTTGGAGACGTCGGCCTTGAACCCTTCGGCCGTTCCGCCGGCGGCGCGCACGGCGTCGAGGGTGGCGTCGATGGCGTTCTGGTTCAGGTCGACGACCAGGACCTTGGCGCCCTGCTTGGCGAGGGTGACGGCGGCGGCGCGACCGATGTCGCCCCCTCCGCCCGTGACGATGGCGACCTTGCCGTTGAGTTCCAGCATGCGTGCCTCCTGCGAGGTGCGAGTCCGGAGCCTGCGTGCGGGCCCGATGCCCCACGCGATCCTCAGAACCGCCCGTCGTGGCGGCCCCGGAGATCTTCGCGGTCCTGTACTCGGACGCTATCCAGCCGGCTTCGGGACGTCTGTCCCGGGGCCGACGTCGCGGGCGTGGCGGCGTAGGAACGCCGCGTAGACCTCGACGTCGGCGTCGCCCGCGGCGACCGCCAGCACCGCATGGGCCGCGTCGACCTGGGGCGCGTCGACGCGCCGACCGTGCTGCTCCAGGAACACCAGGCCCAGCACGAAGCCGGTGCGCTTGTTCCCGTCGACGAAGGGGTGGTTCTGCACGATCCCGACGGTATACAGCGCGGCCAGTCGCGCCAGGTCGCGTTCGCCGCCGTAGCGGTAGCGGTCGATCGGGCGCGCCAGGGCGCTGCGCAACAGACCGACGTCGCGCACGCCCTCGGGCCCGCCGTCCAGGGCGAGCAAGCGCTCGTGGACGGCCAACGCGAAGCGCTCGTCCAGCCAGGACGGTTCGCTCACTTGGCCAGGATGCGCAGGGTGTCGCGGTAGCGGCCGACGACGTCCTCGACGGCGTCCATCTTGCGTTCGAAGTCGGGATCGTACGGGGTGATGCGGTAGCTTCCGTCCGGCGCCTCGGTCAGGTAGAGGGGCATGCCCTCGGAGGTGTGCAGGCGCTGCACGATCTCCTTCGGGAGGATCACGCCAAGCGAGTTGCCGATCTTGCGGACCTTGAGCTCGACCATGGTGGCACCAGGGTACTACGAATGTTGTAACGCCGTGGCGCCCGTCCATCCGCGATGGACGCGGAGCCCCCTGGCGCGGTACGACAGGAGGCCGCGCACGAGCGTGCGCCCGACCGCCCGCACGGACCTGCGCGGGCGCCAGCAGCGAGGAGCTCCATGCACGACCCCACCGGCGCCGCAGGCCTGCCCCGCCGGACCTTCGCGATCATCTCGCACCCCGACGCGGGCAAGACGACGCTGACCGAGCAGCTGCTCCACGCCAGCGGCGCGATCCGCGAGGCGGGCGCCGTCGCGGCCAAGGGCGACGGCAAGCGCGCCGTCAGCGACTGGATGAGCCTGGAGCAGGAGCGCGGCATCAGCGTCGCCTCCGCCGCGGTCCAGCTGGTGCACGAGGGCCACGTCCTCAACCTGCTGGACA
>CAZJGU010000003.1:53662-84581 GCA_964545455.1 uncultured bacterium
AGGACTTCAGCGAGGACACCTACCGCACCCTCACCGCGGCGGACGCGGCGGTGATGCTGCTGGACGCCGCGCGCGGGGTGCAGGAGCAGACCGAGAAGCTGTTCGCCGTCTGCCGCCGCCGCGGCACGCCCATCGTGACCTTCATCAACAAGCTGGACCGGCCGGCGCTGGACCCGCTGGAGCTGCTGGACGAAGTGGAGCGAGTCCTCGGCATCGCCGCCGCCCCGGTCACCTGGCCGGTCGGCGACGGGCCGGACTTCCAGGGCGTCTACGAGCGGTCGACCGGCCACCTGCACCTGTTCGATCGCGAGCGCCGGCGTTCCGGCGCGACGCTCACGACGACCGGCCTGGACGACCCGCGGCTGCGCGAGGCGATCGGCGACGGCGCCCACGCCAAGCTGGCGGCCGAGATCGAGTTCGTCGAGACCCTGCTGCCGCCCCTCGACCCCGCCGCCTTCCTGGCGGGCGAGCAGACGCCGACCTTCTTCGGCAGCGTGCTGACGACCGTCGGGGTGGCCGCGTTCCTGCGGCACTTCCTGACCCTGGCCCCGCCGCCGGGACCGCTGCGGACCGCGCAGGGCACGCTGGACCCCGACGACGAGCGCTTCTCGGCCTTCGTCTTCAAGCTGCAGGCCAACATGGACCGCCAGCACCGCGACCGCACCGCCTTCGTGCGCATCGCCAGCGGGCGCTTCGAACGCGGGATGCACGTCGTCCACGGACGCACGGGGCGGACGCTGAAGCTGGCGCGCGCGCACGCCATGTTCGGCCAGGAGCGCGCCACGGTGGACCAGGCGCGACCGGGCGACGTCGTCGGCCTGGTGGTGCCGGGCGCGCTGCGGATCGGCGACGTGCTGGCCAGCGAGGCGGGGGTCCGCATCCCCGACTTCCCACGCTTCGCGCCGGAGACGTTCGCGACGGTTCGTTCACGTCAGGCCGACCGCTCCAAGCCGTTCCGCAAGGGCCTGGCCGAGCTGGCCGAGGAGGGCGTCGTGCAGGCCTTCACCCCCGCCCAGGGCGCGCGCGACCCGATCCTGGGCGCGGTCGGGCAGCTGCAGTTCGACGTCTTCCGGCACCGCATGCGCGAGGAGTACGGCGTCGAGGTCGAGATGACCCAGGAGCCGCACACCGTCATCCGCTGGCTGGACCGCGAGCCGCAGGGCCTGGTGCGCACCGCCAAGCTGGCGCGCGACGTCGACGGCCAGCCGGTCGCGCTGTTCCGCAACGAGCGACTGGTGGAGCACTTCCACGAGGCTCATCCTGAGGTGCGCCTCGCGGCGACGCCGGACGAGGGCGAGGTGCTGCGGATCTAGCTCGGAGCGACGACGGGCGGCGCGTCCGCGACGGACGTCGGTCCCTTGACGAACCGAGGGGCGACCCCTACGGTCGCCGCATGGACCGTACGAAGAACCGCAACCGCACGTTCGGCATGTGGGTCGGGATCGGCGTCGCCATCGGCGCCGGCGTGGGGGTCGCGCTGGGCAACGTCGGGGTCGGTGCCGGGATCGGCGTCGCCCTCGGGAGCGTCATCGGCTTGTTGAGCTCGCGTCGCTGAGCAGGGCAGGGTGCCCTCGGACGCGGACGGGCCGCGCGCCTCAGAGCAGCACGATCGACGCCGCGTACGGAAGCAGCGCCAGCACGCTCCACAGGGGCGAGGCCCGCCGCTCCTCGGAGCGCCGGTCCCACTGGAACAGCCGCACGGCCAGGATGGTCGCCGACGCCGCGCCGATCAGCAGGACCAGCAGCGAGCTCCAGGCCGAGAACGTCGTCGCCTCCCCGTACGCCAGGCCGCGCATCGCGTTCATCGCGTGCGTGGCCGGCAGCAGCTTGGCCACCGTGGCCAGGCCGGTCGGGATCATCTCGGCCGGCATCATCAGGCCGCCCAGCAGCACCGAGGGCAGGAAGACCGCCTGCGACCACAGCACCGTCGCGCGGGTGCTGGCCGAGACCACGGCGATGAGCAGGCCCAGGCCCGCGTGCGCCGCGGCCGCGGCCAGGAACACGAGCAGGTAGACGAGCGGGTTCGCGGGCAGCGGCGCGCCGAAGAGGAGCGGCGCGACCGCCGTGATGATCGCTGCGACGACGGTCAGGTGAAGGACCGTCGCGCCGGCGGGCAGCAGCAGGATCGCCGCGGGCGGGACGCCGTGGATCTTGTAGCTTCGGAAGATGCCGGCCTCGCGCGCGGACACGATCGGATCGGGCAGGCCCAGCAGGCAGCCGGCCAGCAGCGCGAAGATCGTCATGGCGGGGATGACGCTGTCCTGGAAGAACGGGTTGACCCCGACCATCAGGGCGCTGCCCATCAGGAAGAAGCCCAGCGGGAACAGGTAGAGGAGCAGCAGCATCGCGCGGTTGCGCAGGCCGCTGCCGAACTCGAAGGCGGCGTGGCGAAGGAGCGCGGTCATGCCTGCGGCCTCCGGCGGGTGAGCTCGAGGAAGCGTTCCTCGAGCGAGGGGCGTTCCACCCGCAGGTCGACGAGCGGGTCGCCCGCCTCCTCCAGCCGCCGCAGGATCGCGGCGACGGTCGGGCCGATCTGGGCGGTGAAGAAGACGTCGTAGCCGTCCTTGGCGGCGTACCGCTCGACGCCGGGCAGCGAACCGTCCAGCTTCGATAGCGTGGCCATCTCCGAGCGGACCGAGACCCGCGTCAGGTCGGCCGCGGCGGCCGTCAGCGCCTTCGGCGTGCCGGTCGCGACGATGCGGCCGTGCAGCAGGATGGCGACGCGGTCGGCCAGGGACTCGGCCTCGGCCATGTCGTGCGTGGCCAGGATCAGGGCGACGCCGCGCTCCCGCAGCTCGCGCACCAGGGCGTGCAGCTCCGCACGCGTCGCGACGTCCAGCCCGGCGGTCGGCTCGTCCAGGAAGACGACCGGCGGGTCGTGCGCCAGCGCCAGGGCGAGGGCCAGGCGGCGCTGCTGACCGGTGGAGAGGGTGCCGTACTGCGCGTCCAGCTTGGCGTCCAGGCCCATCCGGTCCAGCAGGTCGGTGCGCGGCGCGATGCCGTGGTAGGCGCAGAAGAAGCGCATCGCCTCCTCGACCCGCATGGTCTCGGGCAGGCCGGAGGTCTGCAGCTGCACCCCGATCGCGTCGCGTAGGCGGCGGCCGTCCTGGGCCGGGTCGATCCCCATCACGCGCAGCGTGCCGTCGGTCGGCCTGCGAAGGCCCTCCAGGCACTCGAGCGTGGTGGTCTTGCCGGCGCCGTTGGGGCCGAGGAGGCCGAAGATCTCGCCCTCGTCCACGGCGAAGTCGATGCCGTCCACCGCGGTGAAGGTGCCGTAGGTCTTGCGGAACCCCTGCACGACGATCGCGCTGCCCACGAGGTCAGCGTGCGCCCGGTGGCGCGGGACATTCAAGCCGTGGGCGTCGATCCTCGCTGGGGCGCCAGCCGCAGGCAGAGGTAGGCGGCGACGAAGGTCTCGAGCAGGCTCAGCGGGATCACGAACGGCAGGATCCCGAGCGGAAGCACCGCCATGTTCCAGGTCACCAGCCACATCATCACGAAGCCGACGGTCCAGCCGATCGCCGTCGTCGCGGCCAGCGAGAAGCGCCGGGTCAGGGCGTAGAGCACGCCCGCGAAGACCAGGCTCCAGACGAGCCAGACCGCGACGTTGATCGGGTCGCGCGGGAAGGTGAGCCCCAGGGCGGCGTAGTGCGCGTCCCAGCGGGCGGGCAGCAGGGCCTCGTTGCGGACGAACTCGGACAGACCGATCCACAGGCCTGCGATCAGGATGGCACGGGCGACGGGCGCGACGGACATGGCGGGCCTCCTCCGGGTCGGAGCGGACGGCGTCCGACGCTCGGAGCGTAGCGTGGCGTCGGCGCGGGCCGATCCGCGGATGTCGCGTCGGTGTGTGCTCCTCCCCGCGCACGTCCCCAGGGCCCAGGAGGACGCGTGTCCCTGGCCCAAGGCGCGGTCCGGCGCGATACTTCCACCATGATCGAATCGACGACGGTCGAACCGACGACCGACCCCGCCCGGGCGAGCGATGACGCCACGATGGAGCGTGCCGTCCAGCGCTTCAAGGCGCTCGGCGATCCCACCCGCCTCCGCATCGTGCAGGTGCTGGCCGAGGGCGAACGCTGCGTGTGCGAGATCCAAGGGCACGTGGACGTCGCTCCCAACGTCCTGTCGCACCACCTGAAGGTGCTGCGGGAGGCCGGGCTGGTCCGGGCGCGGCGGCGCGGTCGCTGGATCGACTACCGCTTGGACCCGGACGGGATCGCGTCGGCGACCGCCGCGTTGACCGGCCTGGGCCGACCGGACGCGCCGGAGCGTCCGACCTGCGGATGCGGAGCCGAGGCGAACGCGTGAACCGCTCGCTCGATCGACGCGGCTGGCGCGTGCCTCCGGCCGCCCTCGTCGCCGCGGCCGCGCTGGCCTGGCTGGTGGCGTGGCTGGGCAACGAGCCGTTCTTCGACTGGCTGGTGCATGACCTGGCCGCCCTGGCCGCCGGCACCCGCCTGGGCGACGCGGTCCACTTCTTCCTCTACGACTCGGTCAAGATCCTGCTGCTGCTGTCGGGCGTGATCTTCGTGATCGGCGTGCTGCGCAGCTTCGTCAGCGTCGAACGGACGCGCGCGCTGCTGGGCGGGCGCCGGCAGGGGGTCGGCAACGTCCTGGCGGCGCTGCTGGGGGTGGCGACGCCGTTCTGCTCGTGCAGCGCCGTGCCGGTCTTCATCGGGTTCGTCTCGGCCGGGGTGCCGCTGGGGGTGACGCTGTCGTTCCTGATCGCCAGCCCGCTGGTGGACGTGGTGACGATCACGCTGCTGCTGGGGCTGTTCGGCTGGCAGGTCGCCGCGATCTACGTCGCGGCCGGCCTGACGCTCGCGATCGTGGCGGGCCTGCTGCTGGGGCGCATGGACCTCGAGCGCTGGGTCGAGCCGTTCGTGTTCGAGACGCACGTCGCCCAGGGCGTGGATCCGGCGCACGGGCTGACCTGGGCCGAGCGCTTCCGCATCGGCCGGGACGAGGTGCTCGACATCCTGCGCCGCATCTGGCCGTTCCTGTTGGTCGGGATCGGCCTGGGCGCCGCCATCCACGGCTGGCTGCCCGAGGCGTTCGTCGCACGCTGGGCGGGACCGGAGCAGCCGCTGGCCGTGCCGTTCGCGGTGGCGCTGGGCGTGCCGCTCTACGCCAACGTCGCCGGCGTGCTGCCGCTGATCGAGGCATTGCACGCCAAGGGCCTGGCGATCGGGACGCTGCTGGCGTTCATGATGTCGGTCGTCGCGCTATCGCTGCCGGAGACGATCCTGCTGCGGCGCGTCCTGAAGCCTCGCCTCATCGCCCTGTTCATCGCGGTCGTGGCCGGCGGCATCCTGCTGCTGGGCCTCGGCCTCAACCTTCTCGCGCCCACGATCCTGGGAGGCATCGCATGATCCTGAAAGTGCTCGGACCCGGCTGCGCCAACTGCAAGCGACTGGAGGCCCACGTTCGCAAGGCGGTCGATCAGCTGGGCCTGGACGCCACGATCGAGAAGGTCGAGGACTACCCCTCGATCCTCGCCTACGGCGTGCAGAGCACGCCCGCGCTGGTGCGGAATGATCAGGTGCTGGTGTCCGGACGCGTGCCGTCGCCGCGCCAGGTCGCGGAGCTGCTGAGCACCGGCTGACCCTCGTTCCTCCTCGCTGGGAGGCCGCGCCCCTGGATCGTCCGGGGGCGCGGCCTCGTCGTTCGGGTCGCACCCTCGCCCCTACCGGAACGCCGCCGTTTCCTTTCCGGTTGTTCCGCCGCCACCCTGGGGGCCAGGAGGAGAGAGATGACCCAGATCACCCTTGGACAGGCCTACCAAGCCGCGCACCGCACGACCGCTCGCCGTACGTTCCCCGCTGGTCCCATGGGCCGTTCGCACCGCTCCGGCCTTCGCCCGTTCGGCTGGCTGCTGGCGCTGCTGGGGCTGCTGGCCCTCGCCTCGGCCGGCAGCGCGGTCGCTCAGGAGCCGTCGTGGTCCGTGTCCGACGTCGAGGCGTTCCTCGAGCGTCGCGTTCCCGAGCTGCTGCAGGAGCACGACGTGCCCGGCGCGGCGGTGGCCGTGGTCCTGCCGGACGGCGCCACGGTCGCGCGCGGCTACGGCCTGGCGGACGTGGGTACCGGTCGTAGCGCGGATGCGCGCACGCCGTTCGCGGTCGGCTCCGTGACCAAGCTGCTGACGTGGACCGCCGTGATGCAGCAGGTCGAGGCGGGCACGCTCTCCCTCGACGATCCGGTCGAGGACCACGTGCCGTTCGATCTACCGGAGCGCTTCGGCGAGCCGCTGCGCGTCCGGCACCTGATGGCGCACACGACCGGACTGGAGGACCGGCCGCTGGTGGGGCTGATCGCGCGCGATCCGGAGCGGCTCTCGGAGCTGGGCGCGTTCCTGGCGCGGCAGGTTCCCGCGCAGACGCTTCCCCCCGGCACCTGGGCCGCCTACTCGAACTACGGCGCCGGCCTGGCCGGTCACCTGGTCGAACGGCTGGACGGGCGCCCCTTCGCGACGTACGTCGAGGAGGAGATCCTCGCCCCGATCGGCGCGACCGACGGCACGCTGCGGCAGCCGTTCCCGGCGGGCCTGGACGCCCGCGCGGCGCGCGGCTACGACGTCGGTGGGGGCGTCCCGACGGACGTCGGCGCGGTGTGGTCGACGCTGCCGCCGGCCGGATCGTGGTGGGCCTCGGCCGAGGATGCGGCCCGCTTTCTCCGCACCTGGCTGAACGGCGGCGCGGCGCAGGACGGCGGTCGCATCCTGGACGCCGCCACCGTGCGCGCCATGCGGGCACCGCTGCACCGCCACGATCCGCGCCTGCCCGGCAACGCGCACGGCTGGTGGGAGGAGCGCGTCGCCGGTGTGGACCTCGTCTCGCACGGCGGCACGCAACCCGGCTTCGAGACGATCCTGTCGCTTGCGCCGGAGCACGGCGTCGGCCTGTTCGTCTCGCTCAACGCGACGCAGGGCCGGGAGGTCTGGCGGGCCCTGCGGCCCGAGCTGCTGGAGCGGCTGCTGCCCGACGTCGTGGCCGCCGCGGCGGCCGCGGAGCCCGCGGTCCAGTCCGGCGTCGACCTGGACCCGTACGTCGGGACCTACCAGGGCACGCGCTACGGCACGACGACGATCGCGCGGCTCGAGAAGCTCACGCAGCGCCTGGTGGTCGGGCGCGACGGCGACGCCCTCACCTTCTTCGGGTCGCGCTACCTCCCCCAGGGCGACGGGCTGTTCGTGGAGGAGGGCGGCGACCGCCGGCTCGCGTTCCTGGGGGATGGCGCGAGCGCCACGACCTTCCTCCCCAGCGACAACCCCCGGCAGGCGTACCACCGCCTGGCCTGGCACGAGCGCGGTGGGCTCCACGCCGGCGCGGTGCTCGCAGCGCTCGTCACGCTCCTCGCGCTGGGGCTGGCCTGGCCCTGGGCGACGGGGCGGGGGAGGTCGGGCGTGCGCACGCCGGGTCGCCGTGCGGCCCTCGTGACCACGGCGGCGTTCCTCGCCATGATCGGCCTGTTCGTGGCCGTGGCGGCGGACCCGATGACGTTGGCCAGTCAGCCGGGCCCGCTGCTGAACGCCCTGGCGCTCGCCGGCCTGGCGGCGCTGGCCGCGACGGTCTGGACCTCGCTGCGGACCGGCAAGGCCTGGATCCAGCACGAGGGCACGGTCCGCGGGCGCGCCGTGGCGACGCTGGCCTCCGCATCGGCGTGGACGCTGATCGCGGTCGCGGCCTACTGGAACGTGCTGGGCTTCGCCTGGTGAACGGGGTTCGGTCCAGGGGCGCCGGGCGTCAGTCCGGCGCCATCCCCACGCCGAACAGGATGGTGCGCGTCGGGCCCGGCACCTCGCCGCGCTTGCGGGCGCGCGAGCGCGCGGTCCAGCGCTCGACCAGCTCGTGCAGCTCGGCCTGGAGCTCCTTGGCCTCCTCCTGCGACAGGGCCAGGTCCACGTTGGTGCCGTAGATCGGCGGCCGGTCGGGCGCCAGGAAGTAGTCCAGGACGTCGAAGTCCGCCGTCGGCTCGCGCGGGCCCCAGAAGGCGCTCACGGCACCGCCCTCGTCGCGGTCGATCCGGAAGCCCCATGCGTAGGGATCGTCCGTCATCGCCAGCAGCGCGCGGGCCGTCGCTTCGGCGCGGCGCTCCTCGGTGAAGCGCGCGCTCTCCGCCAGGGCGCGCGCCAGCGTCTCCTGCGGGAGGGCCATGAACGGCACGAAGAAGGCGTCGGCCGCGGCGCGGTAGCGCTTGATCGGACGTCCGGCGCGCTTCTCGGTCGAGGCGACCTCCAGCAGGCCCAGGCCGGACAGCTTGCGCACGCGGTAGTAGACGTCGTCCAGGTTCGCGTTCAGGGCCTCGGCGGCTTCGCTGGCGCTGGAGGTGGTGCGCAGGAAGTGCGCCAGCAGCGGCAGCAGCGTCAGGTCGGTCAGCGCGGCGGCGGCCTTGGGGTCCTCGACGGTCCGGAAGCGAGGGTCGGGCATGCCGCAGGGTACCCGTGGGGCGGAGCACGACGAAGCGCGCGGGCCGCCTGGGCGACCCGCGCGCTCGCGTGCCTGGTTGGGGTCGGGGGTTACTTGACGGCGTCCTTGAGGCTCTTGCCGGCCTTGAAGCCGGGAGCCTTGCTGGCCGCGATCTGGATCTTCTCGCCGGTGCTGGGGTTGACGCCCTGACGCGCCTTGCGCTCGCGGACGTCGAAGGTCCCGAAGCCGGTGACCGTCACGCTGCCGCCACCGGCGAGCTCGCCGGTGATCGCGTCGAAGGTGGCGTTGACCGCCGCAGCCGCGTCCTTCTTGGTGAGGCCCGCGTCGTCGGCGACCTTGTCGATCAGTTCTGCCTTGGTCATGTTGGTTCCTCCGTCTCGGAGACTATCAGGAACGAGGGCAGGCGCGTAGGACATGCGTCGTCGCGCGGTTCGTGGTGGAATCGCGCATGCCCGATTCCGACCGTTCGCAGATCCGTCCGATCTCCGCTGCCGAGCACCGCGAGCGCGCCCTCGCCCTGCTGGCCGCCCTGCCGACCGACGTGCGCGCCGTCGTGCTCTTCGACGACCAGTACGTGCAGTACCTGACGGGCTTCGTCTTCGCCATGACCGAGCGTCCGATCGCCGCGGTGGTGCTGCCCGACGGGGAGCGGATCCTCTTCGTCCCACGCTTGGAGACCGAGCACGCGACCGAGGCGTCGACCGCCGACCGGGTCGTCGACTACCCCGAGTACCCCGGCCGGCGGCACCCGATGGAGCACCTGCTGGACCTGCTGGAGGCCGAGGGGGGCCGGCGTGGCGCCGTCGGCGTGGATCACGACGGCTACCCGCCGGTGATGGGCTACGTGCCGCGCCCGATGCGGGACGAGCCACGCCTGGCCGACGCCCAGACCCTGCCGGTCTCCAGCGTGCTGGACCGCATCATGGCGATCAAGAGCGAGCACGAGGTGGCCCTGATCCGCGAGAGCGCGCACTGGGGCGCCCGCGCGCACCGCTTGATGCAGGACGCGACCCGGCCGGGATCGACCGAGGGGGACGTGGCCGGCCCCGCCAGCCGCCAGGCGACGGCCGAGATGATCGAGGCGATGGGCCCGGGCTACCGCTCGCGCAACCGCTGGATCTCGGGCGCCCTGACGCTCTACCGCGGGCAGATCGGACCCAAGAGCGCCAACCCGCACGCGCTGGCGGACGACGTGCGCTTCGCCGCGGGCGACGTGCTGGTGACCGGCGCGGGCGCCGACGTCTGGGGCTACCTGAGCGAGCTGGAGCGGACCATGTTCCTCGGCCACGTCCCGGAGGGGGCGCGCGCCTTGTTCGACCACATGCTGGCGCTGCAGGACCTGGCGTTCGAGACGATCCGGGCCGGGACGCGCGCGTCGAAGGTGGACGAGGCGGTCCAGGGCTACGTCGACCGTCACGGCCTGCGCGACGCCTGGCGGCACCACGTCGGCCACTCGCTGGGCCAGCGGATCCACGAGAGCCCGTTCCTGGACGTCGGGGACGACACCGTGCTCGAAGCGGGCATGGTCCTCAGCGTCGAGCCGGGCCTGTACGTGCCCGGCCTGGGCGGCTTCCGCCACTCGGACACGATCCTGGTGACCGAGGACGGGACCCAGATGCTGACCGAGTACCCGCGGGACCTGGAGGCGTTGACGATTCCGGTGGAGGGGGCCTAGCCCAGGCGCGATCGGCAGGCGTCTCGGTCGGCGCTACGCCGACGCGCGACGACCGGCACGATGCGGTCGTGCGCGACATGGACGTCGGAACCGTCGACCATCGCGATCTGACCAGACCTGACCAGGTTTGGTCGGGTGGTATCCTCCGCGCGAGGAGGTCGAGCATGCGGATCGCCAACATCACCGAAGCCAAGGCGCAGTTGTCGCGCCTCGTCGAGGCCGCTCTGGCAGGCGAGGAGGTCGTGATCGCGCGTGCCGGTCGGCCGCTGGTTCGGCTCGTCGTCGTCGCCCCCGACGAGCGACCGCGCGACCTCTCCGTCGGCTATTGGCAGGGTCGCGTGCGCATCGCGGACGACTTCGACGCACCGCTGCCCGACGAGGTCCTCGAAGCGTTCGAGGGCGACGCGACGTGAACCTTCTCCTGGACACGCACGTCCTCCTGTGGATCGCGGCGGGCGAGGACGCGCTCGGACCCCGGGCACGGGACGCGATCGCCGACGGGCGACGGCTGGTGTTCGTCAGCGCCGCGAGCGCGTGGGAGATCGCGATCAAGGCGCGCCTGGGCAAGCTGGATGCGCCGGACGACCTGCCGGCGCTGCTGGAGCACTACCGGTTCACCCCGCTGGACGTCACGACGGGGCACGCCATGCTGGTTCGGACGTTGCCCGACCTGCACCGCGATCCGTTCGATCGCATGCTCGTGGCGCAGGCGCGGAGCGAAGGCCTGATGGTCGTCAGTCACGATCCGCAGGTGCTCGCCTACGAGGTCGCGTCGCTGCCGGCGACGCGTTAGCCGCGGGACGGTCCGCCGGCGCAGGGCCGCTCGCGCGGTCAGGGATCGGTACGGACCAGTCGGATGCGCCGCTCGAACCCGCCGCGCCCCTCGCGCCTGCGCGCGCGGACCGCTTCGACCTCCTCCGCGTCCAGACCGGCCGCCGCCGTCAACGCCGCCACCACCTCCAGCACGTCGCCGAGCTCCTTGACCAGCTCCGCCTCCTCCTCGGCCTCCGCCACCTCCCGGGCCTCCTCGACCAGTTTGGTACGGAGCGCGGCGAGGTAGGCCTCGTCGTCCAGCGTGTCGATCTCGTAGGCCACGCCGGCGCGGTCCATGATCTCGGGGATGCGGTCGCGGATCAGCTTGTCGTACTCGGTGGGCATGCGGCCTCAGCTCTCCGGCCTCGCCACCCAGATCCATCCTTCGCGCCGGGCGGCGGCGAGTTGTTCGCCCGACGGGGCGATCGCCCTGCCGGAGGCCACGTCGATGCCGGCCAGGACGCACAGCGCGGCGTCGATCGCGTCGTCCGTCCTGATGGTCGCGTCGAAGCCGTCGGACAGGACCATCGTCCGGGCCAGGAGATCCCCGACCGAGGCGCGACCCGGCCCTGACGCGTCCTTCTTGTAGCCGCCCGCTCGGACGCCGTGGGCCCGGAGCGTGGCGGCCGGGTAGACCTCGATGGCCGCGGCCGCCTGGCTCTCGCTCGGATCCCACAGCAGCGGGACCCGGTGACCGGTCCGCGCTCGGACCTCGTGCAGGAGGCCGAGGGCCGCGACGGCCGTGCGCGCGATCCAACCCGCGCCCACCTCGAGCGGCTTCTTGCCGTAGAGGGCGTGCACGTGCCGGTCGGCGTCGCGCGAGAAGAGCTCGTCCGCGTCGTACCGGAGCGAATCCCCCGCGTCGTGGTCGACGAGCGAGGCACCCAAGGCCCGAGGCCAGCCGAGCGGCGCGTCGAGCGCGACGAGTGCACGAGGGGTGTCCTCCAGCCAGGCGACGACCGTCGCGGCGGGGTCGAGGCGACGCGACCCATCGACGACCTCGGTGAGGCGCCATCCGGTGTCAGCGCGAACGGCTCTCGCGAGTCCGATGCTCTCCGGCTTGGTCGCGCAGTCGACGCCGATCACCGCGTCGAAGCCCATACGGAAGGCTAGCGCGCCGGCGCCATCCGTGTCCTCGGCCGGGAACACGTCGTCGGCCACGCGCGGGTCGGCGGCGGCGCTCAGGAGCGCGACGACGGAGCGGAAGCTGTAGCCGACGAGGACGGTGGAGGCGCAGCGGCAGCTGCGCATCCCCGCGGGAAAGGGTCGCGTGCTGGACGGGCCCTGCAGCGTCCTGGTGCTCGGGCGTGCCAGCGGGCGGGGGCGTCCTCGTTCGCCAGGATGCGCTGGCGGTCGTCAGGCTCGATCATGTGGACCTCCTCGTGGGCGGATCGGGCGGGGGTCGCTCCGATGCGGTCGCGAGGAGCACCTGGTGGATCCGCACCATCGCCCAGGTGTCCTGCTCGCAGTAGGCGCGCAGCGCCTCGAACGTGCTGGCGGGGTCGGGATCGTCGCCATGCACCGCCGCGTCCCAGGCGGCCATCGCCGCGGTGCCGGAGGCGACCGTCATGCCGTCGTAGGAGAGGTCGGGGCAGAGGACGGGCAGCACCACCTTGATCGAGCTGCGTGCGCCGAAGCGGTGGTCGCGCCAGACGTCGCGGAAGATCGGCTCCTGGTCCCAGAGGCGCCGGATCGCGGCGTGGAGGGCGCCTGCGTGCTGCGGCAGCGCCTGCGCCAGTTCCTGCATGCGCAGCCGCTCGTAGTCGGCGTGGAAGGCGATGATCGAGCCCGCGGCGTTCAGGGCGCCGACCAGGGCCTCGGTGAAGGCCGGGCGCGGGTCGTCCGGTGTCGTGTGCAGGTACGCGCGATGCTCGATCCGATCGGCATCGATGCGGCCGTCCTCGCCGACGGCGTCCTCGGGCACGACGTGGCAGCTGAACTGGAACGGCAGCTGCTGGTACGGCCGGGTCCCCGGGGTGCGCGGGACGACGAAGTCGATCGCTTCGAAGTCGAGGAAGTGCAGCGGGAAGCGAAGGCGGTCCAGGCGCCTCCGCAGCTCGGTCCGGTCGATGTGGACCTTCTCGTCCCGGACGAGGTTCACGGCGGCACGCTCGGAGGCCGACAGCTCGTCGTCGTCGCGCAGGTCGCGCAGGCGGACGCGGCCGCGGGCGATCAGCTTCTTCCTGCGCGTGTGGTGGATGCCCTTGGGCACGTCGAAGACGGTCGGCGGGTCGTAGCGCGACCAGCAGCGCGCCTTGAACGGGCAGGCGTAGGGGTTGCCGCAGTGCGAGCCGATCGGCACGTCCGGCTCGTCGTCCCTCGCCACGACCGCGCGGAGGTTCCGGACGGCGGCCCGGACGTCGATCCGAGCGATCTCGCGCGTGACGTCCTCGAGGGTCAGCAGGTCGCCCTGGTCCGGCGCGACGAAGGTGCGGTCCACGTGCATCACGAACGCGGAGGTCAGGCGCACGCCCGATCCGCGGACCGCGTACGCCTGGACGGCGACGTCCTGCAGGTGGCGCGGCGCCTTGAGGCGCGTGGAGGCCTTGACCTCGATCAGGCGCCAGGCGCCGGGGTGGTCGGGGTCGCGCTCCAGCACGTCGACGAAGACGCGCACGCCGTCGTGCTCGAAGCAGGCTTCGAACAGGGCGGGGGCGTCGCTGGCCAGGGCCTCGTGCGTCGCACGCAGGGCGCGCTCGGGATCGGTGGGGCCACCCGGGATCCGCACGCCGCCGGGGAAGCGCTCGCGCGCGACGGCGCCGACCTCGTTCCCCTGCTGGAGTCGCCGCAGGGCGTGGGCGTCGGGTGCGGCGGCCTCGTCCGGTCGGTGCCGGCTCAGCCAGAGCAGGCGCTCGCAGCGCAGTCCGGCGACGACGTCGGACTTCGAGAGCGGCTGGCCGCAAGCCATGGCCGAGGGTACCCGAGCGCGGGGCCCGCGCGGACCCGGCTGCGATCCCTGTGCGGCGCGCTCGGTGGATGTCGGCGAACGCCTCTGCGACGACGTACACAAGGGACCGGTACGTACCGTCGTCGCCGCCGGAGCCCCGTCAGGGACGAGGTCATGCGGTCCACACGGGTACGTATGCGGCCGCAAGGTACGTCGTCGTAGAGGTCGTGCGAGCAGGCAACACGCCCAGCTCGCCAACGGCGCGGTCTCGCGCCAGCCGCGGCGGGGACGGGGATCGGGCGGCGGTCCACGCCGTCGCGGATCGCTCAGCGCCCCCCGTCCCGACAGCGCGCCGACCAGGCGCCGGTGCAGCGCAGCGGAACCCGCGCCTCGCCCCGGAAGGGGCTGCGGTAGCTGCGGACGCCCGCCTGCTCGAACGCTTCGGGAGGAATGCCCAGATCGGCCAGCCACAACTCCGACAGGTCCGCGCTGGGATCGGCCAGCCCCGTCTTCGGCAGCGCCAGGGTCAGCGTCCGCGTCGGTCGGACCACCGGGCCGCCCACGCTGCCGTGCGTGGCGTCCAGGCCGGAGGGGACGTCCAAGGAGACGATCCGACGCGCTCGGCGGTTGACCGCCCGGATCAGGTCGGCCGTGCCGCCCTCCGCCGGGGCACGAAGGCCGTAGCCGATCAGCGCGTCGACGGCGACGTCCGCTTCGCTCAGGGCGCGCTCGGCCTCGTCCGGACCGTCGATACGGACGCCGGTCGCGCGCAGGATGGCGTGCTGGCGGGCGGTGGCGGGCGAGAGTCGCTCGATCGGCGCGGTCAGCACGACGCGCACCTCGACCGTGCGGCCGTGCAGGTGGCGAGCGGCGGCCAGGCCGCCACCGCCGTTGCCGCCCGCGCCCGCGAGCACCGTCACCGCTCCCTCGCCCCGGCGCATCTCCAGCACCGTGTCCGCGAGCGCGCGGCCGGCGTTCTCCATCATCTGCAGCAGGTCGATGCCGAACACGTCCATCGCGATGCGGTCCACCTGGCGCATGCCGTCCGCCGATACGTCCGGCACGCGCACGCCCATGGCCGTTTGGAACAGGTGCACAGGTCCCTCCTCGTGTCCCTTCAGCCTGCCGCGGCGGCCGCACGGCGTGCGTCAAGGTGCCGACAGACGCGAGCTGCGATCCCGGCGGAGGCTTCCGGCCATGACCCTTCCGCGCCCCCGCTACCTGACCGCCGATCACGTCGTGGACGAGATGGCCCGCTTCGGAACGCACCGGCTGCGTCGGCTGTCCTGGCGCCAGTGGTTCGTGCTGGCCTTCGTCGGCGGCGCGTTCATCGCGGCCGGGGCGCTGTTCTCCATCCTCCTCTCCGCTGGAACGCCGGCGGGCGGTGCGCGGCACCTGCTGGCGGGCCTGGGGTTCTCGGTGGGCTTCTTCTTCGTGATCCTCTCCGAGGCGGCCCTGTTCACCGAGGCCAACGTCGTCCTGCCTGCCGTGCTCCTCAGTGCCGACGATCGCCCCTCCCTCGCTCGCATCGCTGCGTTCTTCGCGACGATGGGCCGCACGATCGTCGGCACGTACGTCCCGGTCTTCCTGGCGGTGACGCTCTTCGTCGCAGCCGGGTTGCAGCACTCGCCGGCCAACATGGGTTACTTCGGGCTGGCGACGCCCGCCGGGCTGGGGCCGGGCTGGATCACGGCGCTGGGGTGGAGCATCGTGCCGGCCGGGCTGGGCAACATGCTCGGGGGAGCGTTCCTCGTCGCCGTGCCGTTCTGGTACGCCTTCCGGACGAACCCCGGCAGCGCCACGTCTCCCGCCGGGGCCGAGGTGGACGCGTGAGGACGGGACCGACCGCGCTGGACCTGCTGGAGTCCCGTCGCTGCACGGCCCGACCCGTACGCCCTGGCGCGCGACCCGGCGCTGGGCGGCCGACGCGTCAAGTCGCTGACGGCATGCACCCGGCCTGCCGGGCCACCATCAGGGCCTCCCGTGGGGGCGCCGGTGCGCGGGACGATCGACGGGACTTTCTCGGCCCGCCCCCCACGCGGAGAGAGTCCTGGAGGCACCATGAGCGAGATCTCCGTTCGCAAGGAAGTACGCCACGCCACCGACGCCGTGTGGACGGCCGTTCGTACCTTCGGCGGCGTCGAGGCCTGGATCCCGATGATCGCCGCCTCCGAGGTCGAGGGGCAAGGCGCCGGCGCGACGCGCGTCTGCACCACGGGCGACGGCGGCCGGTTGGTCGAGCGGCTCGAGGAGCTCGACGACGACGCGAAGCGCCTGGCGTACAGCATCGTGGACTCTCCGCTGCCGGTGCAGAACTACCGCAGCACCATGAGCGTCCTGCCGGCCGGGACGGGCTCGCTGGTGGTCTGGAACGCTTCGTTCGACGTCGTGGGTGCGGAGCCGGCCGAGGTCGAGTCGATGATGCGTGACGTCTACGCGTCCGGTCTGGACGGCTTGGACGCCTTCTTGACCGAAGCATGAGCGACCCGTCGCCGCTCCGCGCCGCCTTCGTCAACGGCACGCTCAAGCCCAGCCCGGCCGTATCGCACACGCAGGGGTTGATGGACGTCTCCAAGGCGATCCTGGAGGCCAACGGGGCGATCGTGGACGAGATCCGCGCCGTCGATCACGTCCTCGCGCCCGGTGTGTACCCGGACATGACCGAGCACGGCGCGAAGCGTGACGATTGGCCGGCGTTGTGGCCCCGCATCCACGCGGCCGACATCCTGGTGCTGGGCACGCCCATCTGGCTGGGGGAACGTTCGTCCGTCATCAGTCGCGTGATCGAGCGACTCTACGCCATGTCCGGGATGACCAACGAGCACGGCCAGTACCTCTACTACGGCAAGGTGGCGGGCGTGATCGTGACCGGCAACGAGGACGGCATCAAGCACTGCGCCATGGGCATGCTGTACGCGCTGCAACACCTGGGCTACGTCATCCCGCCGCAGGCGGACGCCGGTTGGATCGGCGAGGCGGGACCGGGGCCGTCGTACCTGGATCCCGGCTCGGGTGGACCGCAGAACGACTTCACCCAGCGCAACACGGCGTTCATGAGCCACAACCTGATCCACCTGGCGCGAATGCTGCGCGACGCGGGTGGCGTGCCGGCCGTGGGCAACGTGCGCAGCGCCTGGGACGCGGGCGAGCGCTTCGACCACCCCAACCCGGAGTACCGCTAGGGGAGGGCGGCCCCTCCGCCCTTCGTGCGTGGATGCGGGCCTACGCGGCGGCGACGGCTACGAACGCCTCCGACAACCGGATCCTCGACGCTGCGACGCCAGGAGAGGCGGACGAACCCGCGCGTTCGACGACGGAAGCGTTTCGGGACCGACCTCGTCGACGCGATCGTCGCCACGACGGGACGGTACGCCTAGCGACGGCGGGACGGAACCGGGGTCCTGCCGGCAGCGCTGTCGGGGGCGTGCGACCGGGTGTCCGGCCCGTCGGTGGCGATCCGCACCGGGGTTCCTCAGGCCGTCCGTTCCCCCGCCCGCACCACGAACGGCAGCCGGTTCTCGAGCGGCGGCAGCGGACAGGTCGCGAAGGCCGAGTGCGCGCAGGGCGGATGGTGCGCGCGATGGAAGTCCAGCCAGGTCGCGCCGTCCACCGGTGCGCGGACGGTGAGGTAGCGGCCGGCGCCGTAGCTCTCCGGGCCGCTGCCGGCGTCGCGCAGGCTCACGAACAGGTCGTCGCCGGCCCAGGTGGCCAGCAGCGTGTGCTCGCCCCCCGCGACCTCGAACCGCAGCCGGCCCGCGGCCGGCAGCTCCAGCACGTCGCCCTGCATCGTCACGATCGGAACGGTCTCGTCGTCCATCGCCGGCGCGAAGGCGGCCGGGACGACCCAGCCGGGCTCCAGCGGGTACCAGGCGACCGACGTGGCGGGGTCGCGGGCCGCGGCGCGCGCGGGGTCGTACGCCCGCACGCCGCGGCGTGCGCCGCGCACCAGGACCGCGAAGCGTGGCGCGTCCGGCGCAGGGCCGAGGGTGAAGGTCCGGTCGGCGTCCTCGACGACGGCCGGCGTTTCGAGCGGCGCCCCGTCCATCCAGAGCGTGCCGGGCGCGGCGGGGCGCACGGTGACGCGAGGACCGGCGCGCTGCAGCGTCGCGACGTCGGCCGGGCACGGCGCGGGCAGGACCAGGTCGGCGTCCGGGCCGGAGCCCAGGCGGGTCGGGCCCTCGTCCAGCCAGTGGAGGGCGCAGGTCGCCCACCAGCCGTCCGGAGCCGCCAGGCGCTGGACGTAGGCGGCGCGCCAGGCGTCCAGGGCCGCGCGGGCGGCGGGATCGACGGCGGGGTCGGCGGCGGACGGGGGGACGGGGTCGGACACGGGATCGTTCCTCCTGGGGGCGGCCCCCAGCATGCCAGGTCGCGACCACATGCGCGGGTCGGTCCGGAATCGGACGGCGCGACCGCACGGCGACGCGGTAGGCTAGACGCTCTCCGTGGCCCGCCCGGGCCGCGCCCTACCCTTGGAGGTCCTCATGTTCCGGAGACTCGCCCTCGCCCTCGTCCTCGCCGTGCTCGCCTGGGCGCCCGCCCAGACGCTGACCACCGCGATCCTCTCGAACCCGCCCACGCTGGACCCGCAGGTCACCTTCAACGGCTACTCGTTCCACGTCACCCAGCAGGTCTACGAGACGCTGGTGCGCGTCACGCCCGACGGCGAGATCGTGCCCGGCCTGGCGACCGCCTGGAGCTGGCCCGACCCGACCACCCTGCGCCTGGAGCTGCGCGAGGGCGTGACCTTCCACGACGGCACGGCCTTCGACGCGGACGCGGTCGTGGCGTCGTTCGAGCGGATCCTCGACCCCGCCACCGGCGCACCCGGCCGCTTCGTGCTGTCGCGCATCCAGGAGGTTCGGGCCGTCGACGAGGCGACCGTCGAGCTGGTCACCGATCCGCCCTTCGCGCCGCTGCTGGCCCACCTCGCCCACCCGGTCGCGTCGATCGTGCCGGTCGGGCAGGCCGACGCCCTGGGCCGCGCGCCGGTCGGCACCGGTCCGTTCGTGTTCGAGAGCTGGGTCGACGGTAGCCAGGTCGTCCTGAGCGCCAACGCCGACTACTGGGGCGGCGCGCCCGCGCTGGACCAGGTGGTCGTGCGCATCATCCCCGAGGTCGCCACCCAGATCGTCGAGCTGCGCTCCGGCGGCGTCGACATGATCTTCAACCTGCCGGCCGACAACTTCCTGTCGCTGCAGGAGGAGGGCTCGCTGGTCACCGGCAGCCTGTCCGGCTGGGGCAGCGCCCACCTCGGCTTCAACGTCGAGCACCCGAAGCTGCAGGACCCGCGCGTCCGCCAGGCGATCGCCCATGCGATCGACAAGACCCTCGTCACCGAGGAGTTCTTCCAGGGCCTGGCCACGCCCGCCGTCGCGCCCATCCCCGGCACGGTCCGCTTCGCTGCCGACCTCGACGAGCCCTACCCCTACGACGCCGACGGCGCCCGCGCGCTGCTGGCCGAGGCGGGGGCCGAGGACCTGAGCCTGCGCCTGGACCTGTTCCAGAACCCCGACCTCGAAGCGGTCGCGCAGGTGCTGCAGTTCTCCCTGGCCGAGATCGGCGTCGACCTCGAGATCCGCGTGCAGGAGTACTCGGCCTACGCCGAGACGATCCAGCAGGACGACCTCGAGCTGTACATGACCAGCTGGGGCACGGTCACGCTGGACGCGGACTACACCCTCTACGCCTTCTTCCACTCCAGCGAGATCCCGGCCAACAACGCCTCGCGCTGGGCCGACCCGGAGATCGACGCGCTGCTGGAAACCGGCCGCAACACGCCCGACGACGCCGTCCGCGCCGACGCCTACCGCCAGGTGCAGGAGCGCGTGGTCGAGGAGCTGCCGATGGTCACGCTCTACTACCCGCTGTTCACCTACGTCAAGCGCCCGGAGGTTCAGGGCGAGACCCTGGCCTTCAGCTGGATCCTGCTGGACCTGCGCGACGCCACGCTGACCGAGTGACTTGATCCAGTACGTCCTGCGCCGGCTGATCGGCACGGTGCCCGTCCTGCTCGGGGTGACGATGGTCGTCTTCGCGATGACCTGGCTCACCCCGGGCGATCCTGTGGTGGCCCTGCTGGGGGAATCGGCCCAGGGCATCTCGGCCGAGGCCCGCGAGGACCTGCGCCGCGAGCTGGGTCTCGACCAGCCCTGGCCGGTGCAGTACCTGAGCTACGTCGGCGGGCTGGTGCAGGGGGACCTGGGCACCTCGATCCGGTCCCGTCGCCCCGTCCTGGTCGAGGTCACCGACCGCCTGCCCGCCACGGCCGAGCTGGCCCTCGCCGGCCTGGCGATCGCCATCGTGCTGGGTGTGACGCTGGGCGTCGCCGCGGCGCTCAAGCGCCGCACCTGGGTGGACGCCGCCGCGATCGCCGTGGCGCTGATCGGCGTGTCCGTGCCGGTGTTCTGGTCCGGCTTCCTGCTGATGATGGTGTTCTCGCTGGAGCTCGGCTGGCTGCCCGCCAGCGGGCGCGGCGACTGGCGCAACCTGATCCTGCCCGCCACCACGGTCGGCGTCGCCTCGGCCGCGTTCATCGCGCGCATCACGCGCGGCGCGGTGCTGGAGACGCTGGGGCAGGACTACGTCCGCACCGCCCGGGCCAAGGGCCTGCAGGCCCGCGTCGTGGTCGTGCGGCACGCCCTCAGGAACGCGCTGCTGCCGATCGTGACGGTCGTCGGGCTGCAGCTGGGCAGCCTGCTGGGCGGCGCGGTCCTGACCGAGACGGTGTTCGCCTGGCCCGGCGTCGGGCGGATGCTGGTGGACGCCATCATCGCGCGCGACCTGCCGCTGGTGCAGGGCACGGTGCTGGTGATCTCGCTGCTGTTCATCCTGGTCAACCTGGCCGTGGACCTGTCGTACGCGGCGATCAACCCGAGGGTCCGCTATGACTGACGTCCGCGCCCGCTGGATCGCCGCCTGGGACGCGCCCGGCACGCGCCGCTTCCGCCGCAACCCGGGATCGTGGGTGGGCCTGGCGATCGTGCTGTCGCTGATCGCGCTGGCGGTGTTCGCGCCGTGGATCGCGGACCGTCCACCGGACCAGCAGAACCTGCGCCTGCGGCTGGAGCCGCCGTCGCTGGAGCACCCCTTCGGCACCGACGAGTTCGGGCGCAGCATGTTCGCCCGCGTCGCCTACGGCGCGCGCGTGTCGCTGCTGACCGGCGTGGTGCCGGTGCTGGCCGCGCTGCTGATCGGCAGCACCATCGGGCTGGTCGCCGGCTACTTCCGCGGTCGCCTGGACGGCTTCCTGATGCGGGTGATGGACGTGCTGCTGGCGTTCCCGTCGCTGCTGCTGGCGCTGGCCGTGGTCGGGACGCTGGGGCCGGGCCTGATCAACGCGGTCATCGCTATCGCGATCGTCGACGTCCCGCAGTACGCCCGCCTGGTGCGCAGCGTGGTGCTGGGCGCGCGCGAGGAGGACTACGTCCAGGCCGCCCGCGCCCTGGGCGCGCGCGACGGCCGCCTGATGCTGAGGCACGTGCTGCCCAACGCGATCGGCCCCATCGTCGTGCAGGCCACGCTGGGCGTCGGCTTCGCGATCCTGGCGATCGCCGGCCTGTCGTTCCTGGGCCTGGGGGTCCAGCCGCCCACCTCCGATTGGGGCGAGATGCTGGCGCGCGGACGGCGGTTCCTGCCGGACGCGACCTGGCTGATGATCTTCCCCGGCCTTGCGGTGTCGCTCACGGTGCTGGGCTTCAACCTGCTGGGGGACGGGCTGCGGGACGCGTTGGATCCGCGGGGGTAGACCGCGCCGCACGGTCCGCGCGGGTCAAGGCGCCGTCGCGGAACGGGTTCACGATCTCCACGTCCAGGATCCGTTGGCCGTGGTTCAGGTCCTCGCTGAGCAGGGTGTCGCAGCCGCTGCGTGACGCGGTCACCACGATCTGCGCGTCCCAGAAGGCGATGCGGTGCTCCTGCGAGAGGGCGATCGCTGCGAGCGTGGTGTGTGCGTCGAGGGGCGCGACGCTCAGGCGGGCGAGCTCGCGGACGACGTCGTGCGCGACCGATGCCGGGAGGGGATCGGCGAACTTCCCCGTGGCGGTCACGTAGAACTCGGCCATCACTTGGGGGCTGACGACCAGCTCGGTCGCTTCGTCCGCCAGGATGGCGAGGGCACGGTCCCGCTTCGCGCCGGCGGCGCGATCGAAGGCGTAGGCGACGACGTTCGTGTCTAGGAACGTGGCCACCGGGTGCGCTCCTCGTAGAGGTCGTCGCGCGATCCGTCGCGGCCCTCGAGCCGCGCATCCGTCGCATGGCCTTCCGCGAGGTCGACCAAGCGGTGGCGCGCGTCCATCGCGTCGCGAGACGACCAGGTTTCGAGGAGTCGCTCGACCACGGCGTTGAGGGAGGTGCCCTCCTCGAGGGCGCGAATGCGAGCGCGACGCAGCGTGCGTTCATCGATGCGAAAGGTCACGTTCTGCACGAGAAGAGTGTAGCACGAAATTCGTGCACGCCCTTCCCGTCGATCGGGTGGAGGGTTCATGGCGTCAGGCTAGGCGGCTCCGCGCGACGGAAGCATGCGTCCCCGTGCCGCGGCCGCGTGCCTCTCGGCACGTCGGGGGGTGGCGGACGTCCCCTGCCCGTCGGCCCGGGGATCCCGTACGCTCGCCTGATGCTCTGCTGACCGAGAGGGGACGCCCATGAGGATCGTCGTACCCGAACACGTCGACGCCGAAGCGATCGAGTTGCTGGGGGCGCAGGCCGAGGTCGTCTACGACCCGCGGCTGCACGAGGATGCGAACGCGCTGACGGAGGCGCTCCGCGACGCGGCGGCGCTGATCGTCCGCAACAAGACGTTCGTCGGCCCGGATCTGCTGGCGCAGGCGCCGGAGCTGCGCGTCGTCGGACGGGTGGGCGTGGGACTCGACAATCTCGACCTGCCCGCCTTGCGCGAGCGGCGGGTGGTCGCGACGTACGCGCCCGGGACGAACGCGGTGAGCGTCGCCGAGTACGTGATCGGCGCGATCCTGGAGTTCCGCCGCGGCTTCGCGCGCGCGTCGGCGTCACTGCACCGGGGCGAGTGGGACCGCCAGGGCGCGATCGGGGGCGAGGTCTTCGGCCTGACCCTGGGCATCGTCGGCCTGGGCGACATCGGCGCGCGCCTGGCGCACCGAGCGCAGGCGTTCGGCATGCGGATCCTGGCCAGCGACCCGGCCGTGCACGAGGGCAGCCTGGCGGTGCAGGAGTTCGGGGTCGAGTTGGTCCCGCTGGACGAGCTGCTGGCGGCCAGCGACGTCGTGTCGCTGCACGCGCCGCTGGTGGACGCGACGCGCGACCTCGTCAACGCGCGGACGCTGGCGCGGATGAAGCCGACGGCGCTCCTGGTCAACACGGCACGCGGGGGGCTGGTGGACGAGGAGGCCTTGGCCGAGGCGTTGCGCGAGGGTCGGCTGGCCGGCGCGGCGCTGGACGTGCGCCGGCAGGAGCCGCCGGGCGACGACGATCCGCTGCGTGGCCTGCCCAGCGTGATCCTGACGCCGCACGTGGCCGGGGTCACGCGCGAGTCGATGCGACGGGCGTCCCTGCACGTCGCGCACGACGTGCTGCGGGTGCTGCGGGGGGAGCGCGCGGTCAGCGTCGTGGCGTGAGGTCCGCGTCGTCCGATTAGGGGATCCGGGCTGGCCACCGGTCGGCTGCGGCCTAGGAGCCGACCGGTCGTCCGATGCCAAGCAGGCATGCTCGACGACCTCGGCGTCCGCAACGCCGAGGAGCGCTCGCTACGCCGCCGGCGTTTGACGTGCCGCCCGACGCATCCGTATCGTTAATGTAGATACAGGCTCGACCGAGGAGGCCTCATGCGTACTCACGTCAAGAAGTGGGGCAACAGCCTGGCTGTCCGGATCCCCCGTTCGTTCGCGGTCGAGGCCGGGCTCAGGCCGGATGCGCCCGTCGAGATGACGTTGGTCGACGGGTCGCTGGTCGTCACGTCGTTGGTGCGATCGAACACGCGCTTGGCGGAGATGCTTGCGCTCGTCGACCAAGCGAACCTCCACGGCGAAGTCGACGACGGTGCGGCCGTCGGTGGCGAGGCGTGGTGAGCGAGGCTGCCACCGACGTCCCGGATCGCGGCGACGTGGTCTGGCTGTCGTTCCGACCGCAGGCGGGGCACGAGCAGGACGGTCGACGCCCCGCTGTCGTGCTCTCCCCCGCGGCGTACAACGGCAAGGTCGGCTTGGCGCTTCTGTGCCCCGTCACCCGCAAGGTCAAGGGGTACCCGTTCGAGGTTCGCTTGCCGGACGGGTTTCCCGTGAGCGGCGTGGTGCTGGCCGATCAGGTCAAGAGCCTCGATTGGCGTGCACGCCGAGCGGAACGGGTCGGAACCCTTCCGATGCCCCTGACGTCCGAGATCCTCGACAAGCTCGGGGTGCTGCTGGCGGAGTGATCCGGCCGGCAGGGCGCGCCACCGTGGCCACGCGCCGCGTGCGTGCGGCCTCAGCCCACCCGGTACTCGACTCGACTGCCGGCCTCGGTCCGCGACACCAGCAGCTGCGCGTCCAGCCGGTCCTTGAGCGCGTCGACGTGGGTGATGACGCCGACCATGCGGTTCTGCGTATCGGGAAGGCGCCGCAGGACCTGGGTCACCTTGCTCAGCGCGTCCTGGTCCAGGCTGCCGAAGCCTTCGTCGATGAACAACGCGCCCAGCTCGACCGCGCCGCTGGAGCGCTCGGCCGCTTCGGACAGGCCCAGGGCGAGGGCCAGGCTGGCCTGGAAGCCCTCGCCGCCCGACAGGGTCGAGACCTTGCGCAGCGCCAGGCCGGCCTGGGCGTCCTCGACGTCGAGGTCCAGGCTCTGCGTGCTGGCCGCGTCGCGCTCGGTGACGCGCAGGCGGTAGCGGCCGGTCATGCGTTCGAGCTGGCGGTTGGCGTTGGCCAGGACGGTGTTCAGGATCTGGCGCAGGACGTAGCGTTCGAGGCCCAGGCGGACCTGCCCCTTCTGCGAGCCGTTCAGGACGTCGGCCAGGTGCTGCGCGGTGCGCTGCGCGCGTTCCTTGTCCGCGAAGGCGGCCTCGAGTCGGCGCACTTCGGCGAGGTCGTCGTCCAGGGTCCGGTGGGCCGTGTCGGCGGTCCGGAACGTTCCGTTCGCTGCGTCGAGGGCTTCCTCGGCGGCGGCACGGGCTCGCTCCAGCGCGGGCAGGTCGGGCTCGTCCTGACCTTCGATGCTCTCGTTCAGTGCCTGCTGGCGCGTGCGGGCCGCGGCGAGGGCCTCGTCGTGCGTCGCGACGCGGCCGGCGAGGGCCTCGTGCTCCTCGTCGCTCAGGCGGGCCGCGTCGAAGGCGGCCAGGTCGGGCTGGTCGTCGGCGTCCACGAAGCCGGCGGCGACCAGCGCCGCCTGCATCGCGGTCTCGGTCGTCGCGACCGACGCCTCGGCCTCGGCGACCTGCCGGGCCGCCGCCTCCAGCGCGGTCTGGCGGCGGGCGCGCTCCTCGCCGGCCTGGCTCAGGTGCTGTCGCAGCTCCAGCGTGCGCGCGTCGAAGGCCGCGACGCGCGACTCGAGCTGGGCGAAGGCCTCCTCGAACTCGGTCGGATCGCGCCACGCCTCGGGGATGCGGGCCAGCAGCTCGTCACGGACCGTGGCCGCGCGGGCGTGCGCCGTGCCGGCCTCGGTGACCACCCGCGCGGCGTCGGTCAGGGCCTCCGTGCGGGCGGCGACGTCGGCGGCACGCCCGGTCAGGGCCTCGGCCAGCGCGTCCGCCTCGTGGCGCGCGCGCTCGGCTTCGTCCAGGCACGCCTGCGCGTCGTGGGTCGCGGCGGCCAGCTCCTCGCCGGTCGGCAGGCGGTCCAGGTCCCAGTCGTGCGCGGCCGCGATCGCCTCGACCGCGGCGCGGGCCTTGGCGTGACGCAGGATCTCCTCGTCCACGCCGAGGAGGACGGCGCGGACGGCGGCGTCGGCCTCGGCCCGGTCGTGCTGGCCCGGCGCGTGCGCGTGCTCCGACCCGCACACGGGACAGGGCGCGCCCGGCTCCAGGCGAGCCGCCAGCGCGCCGGCGACGGGTTCCATGAGCGCTTCGATCGAGAGGCGCTCGCCGGGCTGCGCGTCGCCGGCCGTGGCGAGGTGCTCGTCGATCCGGACCCGGTCCGCCTCGCGGCGTCGGGCGGCGGTCAGCGCCGCCTCGCGTTCAGCGCGCAGGGCGGCCAGGGCGCGCGCCTCTTCGAGGCGGGAGCGGGTCGCCTCGACCTCGGCCTCGGCCGCGCGCAGCTGCTCTTCGCTCTGGATTCGCACCTTCTCGGCCTGGTCGAGGTGTTCCTGCGCCGTGGTGGCCGCGGTCAGAGCCTCGGCCAGGCGGGAGACGTCCGGGCGGGCGTGGCGGCGCTCCTCCAGCGAGGCGCGCTCCTGCGCGATCCGGTCCTCGTCCTCGCGGTGGGCGGCGAGGAGGCGCTCGGCCTCGGCGTGGGCGGCCTCGGCCGTGGCCGCCTCGGTCTGGGCGGTGGCGTGCTCGGTCCGGCGGCGCTCCAGGGTCGCGGCGGCGGTGCGCCAGGCGTCCACGCGGTGGCCGTACCGGTCGGCGTCGGCGTGCCGCGCCAGGCGGGCGCGCACGGAGTCGATCTCGGTCGCCTCGGCGGAGAGCCGTTCGATCGCGCCCTCGACCTCGCGCAGGGAGGCGAAGCGCTTGGCCAGCTCCTCGCCCGCCGTCTTGGCCTCGACCGCGCGGGCGAAGGCTGCTTGGGCCTCGGCGCGGGCCGCCGTGGCCTGGGCCAGCGCCTGGGCCGCGGCCGCGTGGGCCGCCTCGAGGTCCTCGCGGGTCCCGACGTCGTGCCGCTCGAGGATCTCGCCGCGGGCGCGGTGCAGCTCGGCCACCTCGTCCCGCAGCTTCTTGGCGTAGGCCTTGGTACGGCGCTCGACCTCCGCGAAGCGGCGGGTGTCGAACAGCCGCTTGAGCGTCGTCTCGCGCGTCTCCACGTCGGTCAGGACGCGACGGAAGTCGCCCTGCGGCAGGACGACGGTCTGCCGGAACTGGGTCGCGTCGCACTTGAGCATCTCCTCGACCGCCCTCGCGACCTGGGCGCTGCCGTCGTGCAGCAGCACCTCGGCCCCGTCGGTCAGGTCGTACAGGCGGGCTTCCGGCGCGGCCTCGGTGGTGCCCTCGCCACGCTTCTTGGGGCGGGTCTGGCGCGGCGTGCGCTCGACCCGGTAGGTGCGGCCGCCGTGGTGGAAGGTCAGCTCGACCCGGGTCTCCTGGTCGCCACGCGCGAGGGCGATCACGTCGGACGAGGACCGCTCCTCGCCGCTGGCCTTGTCGTACAGGGCGTACGTGAGCGCGTCCAGGATCGTGCTCTTGCCCGATCCGGTCGGGCCGTGGATCACGAACAGGCCGTGCCGGCCCAGGCGGGCGAAGTCGACGGTCTGGCGTTCGATGAACGGCCCGAACGCTTCGATCACCAGGCGGACGGGGATCACGGCGCCTCCTCCGGGTCGAACGCCAGGGCGGCGTCGAGGATCTCGAGCTGCTCGTCCGTCAGGGCCTCGCCGGTGCGGTGCTCGAGGAAGGCCAGCGCGGCGGCGCGCGGGTCCAGATCGTCGAACGACGCGCCGTCGGGATCGCCGCCGGGCAGGGCGCTGCGGTCCTGCTCGAGGATCGAGCGCGGGTACCAGGCGCGCAGGCGGGCGATGGCGGCCTCGATCGGCTCGACGTCGGTGACGCGGACCAGGGTGTAGGCGTCGCGGACCTCTTCGGCCTCCTGCGGAGCGCGGGCCAGCACCTCGTCGAAGGTCAGGTTCTCCAGGATCCTGACGGGGCGCGGCGGGGTCAGCGGGTGCTCCTCGACCTGGACCTCGTCGCCGGTCAGCGTTACGAGGGTCGCGCTCTTCGTGCGTCCCGCCTCGGCGAAGCTGGTGGGGTAGAGGCTGCCGGCGTAGCGGACGCGGCCGCCCTCCAGGCTGCGCGGCGCGTGCAGGTGGCCCAGGGCCGCGTAGGCGAAGCCTTCGAACGTCGCGGTCGGCACGGCGCCCGCCCCGCCGACGCTGATCGGGTCCTCGCCCTCGTCCTCGCTCCCGCCGCCCTCGACGAAGGCGTGCGCGACGGCGACGGGGATCAGGTCCGGGTGATGCTCCTGGTGGTGCGCCCGCGCGAGGTCGGTCAGGTAGGCCAGCGCCGCGGCGTCGCCGCGGTCGGGCAGCTCGTCGGAGGATCGTTCGAACGCGGATCGCACGTGGGCCGGACGGGCGTAGGGCAGGCCGTAGATCGCGGCGTTCCCCACGAGGACCGGCTCGGTGACGGAGGCCAGGTCGGTGCGCAGGTGGATGCGGTTGGTCTCGGTCAGGCCGGACAGGTGGCCCAGGCGCCCCGCGTGATCGTGGTTGCCGGGGATGACGACGACGGGGACCTCGAGGGCGGCCAGGCGTTCGAGCGCCCCGGCCCACACCTCCATCGCCGCGATGGACGGAAGGCCGGTGTCGAACACGTCGCCCGCGATCAGCAGCGCGTCGGGTTCCAGGCGCTCCGCGAGGGCGACGACGTCGTCGACCAGCGCGCGCTGCTCGTCGAGCAGCAGGAAGTCGTGCAGGCGCTTGCCGAGGTGCCAATCGGCGGTGTGCAGCAGTCGGATGGGAGCGGTACGGGTCATCGGGTCACCTCGTCCGGGTCGGTGCGTCACGGTACCGCCCCGGGCGGGGCGTTCGCGTGGTGCGGTTCAGGGTGGGACCTGGGCGGGTGGTGCTTCTCGATCGCCTCTGCGACGTGGGTATCGGGCGGCGCCCGATGTCGGCGTGCGCCGGGGATCGCCGTCCTGGACGTGTTCATGCGGCTCACTCGGTCACCAAGGCGCTCGAAACGCCGGTGTCGTGGAGGCGGGATCGATGCAGCGGTGCTTCGACCGCTCGGGTCGGATGCCGGCGAATGGTAGGGCAGAGGCCATGCGAATGGTAGTGTAGAACGTCTGCGAATGGTAGTGTAGCCAGGTGAGGCCGTACCTCCCGAGGATCGTCGACGATGAGCTGAGCGATCTGCTGGACGGCGTTCCCGCCGTCGCGCTGGAAGGACCCAAGGGCGTCGGCAAGACGGCGTCCGCGCTGCGTCGCGCAGCCACCGTGTTCGAGCTCGATCGCCCAAGCCAACGCGCCGTGCTCGAGGCCGATCCGACGCAGGTCGAGCGTGCCGAACCGCCCGTCCTGCTCGACGAGTGGCAGCGGTTTCCGCCCTTGTGGGACACGGTGCGCCGCGCCGTCGACCGCGATCCTGCGCCGGGCCGGTTCCTGCTCACCGGGAGCGCCGTCGCGGACGACGTTCCGGTCCACTCCGGCGCGGGACGGATCGTCAGCGTCCGGATGCGGCCTCTCAGCTTGGCCGAACGCGGCGTTGCGCAGCCGAGCGTGTCGCTCGCCCGCCTCCTCGACCAGGACGGCAGCGACCTTGCCGGACAGTCCGACGTGGACCTCGCGACGTACATGCGCGAGATCGTCGCCTCGGGGTTCCCGGCCCTTCGGGCCACGACCGGACGTGCGCAGCGTGCCTTGCTGGACGGGTACCTAGGGCGCATCGCGCAACGCGGCTTTCCCGACCAAGGACTCACGGTTCGGCGGCCTGCGGCGCTTCACGCCTGGTTGCGGGCCTACGCGGCGGCGACGGCGACCAACGCGTCGTACAACCGCATCCTGGACGCGGCAACGCCTGGCGAGTCCGACAAGCCCGCCCGATCGACGACCGAAGCGTTCCGGCACGTCCTTTCCAACCTGTGGATCCTGGATCCGCTGCCCGCCTGGTCGCCGTCCGACAACCGTCTGCCCCGTCTCGCCCAGGCTCCCAAGCATCACCTCGCCGATCCAGCGCTGGCGGCGCGGCTGTTGGGCGTCTCGGCCGAGGCGCTCCTGCGTGGAGGCGAGGCTGGTCCCAGCGTGCTCCGAGACGGCACGCTCGCGGCACGCTTGTTCGAGTCCCTCGTCGTGCTCAGCGTGCGCGTCTACGCGCAGGCGGTGGATGCCCGCGTCGGGCACTTCAGGACCCGGAACGGGGACCATGAGGTCGACCTCGTGGTCGAACGCGACGATGGGCGCGTCCTGGCCATCGAGGTCAAGATGACGGCGCACGTGAGCGACGACGACGTCCGTCATCTCGTCTGGCTCCGCGACCGTCTGGGGTCGGACTCGCTCGACGCGATCGTCGTCACGACGGGCAGGCATGCCTACCGGCGGAAGGACGGGATCGGGGTCGTGCCTGCGGCGCTCCTCGGGGTGTAGGGCGCGGGCGGTGCGCAAGGCCAGCGCCGCGGCGTCGTCGCGGTCAGGTCGGGCAGGTGGGCCAGGCCTCCATCGCCGCGAGCTGCCGCAGGCCGGTGTCGAACGCGTCGCCCGCGATCAGCAGCGCGTCGGGGGTCAGGCGCTCCGCGAGGGGCGCCGCGTCGGGGTCAGTGCGTCACGGTACCGCCCTGGGTGGTGCGCTTGCGTGGTCCGGTTCAGGGTGCGGGATGGGTGCGACGGGGAGGGTCGTGCAGCGGCTGTTCGGCCGAACGATGGCCGCGCTACGGCCAGAGCGCCGCCCGTAACCGATCGACCAGGGCCGAGCGACGTTCTGGCGAGAGTCGCTGGAGGTTCCGCCGTCGCCACCGAACGGCGGGCAAGTCCTCAGCGTCCGGCAGTCCGAGCCGTGTCCAGTCCGCGGCGCCCTCCTCGAAGTCCACGAGGAAGCGTTTGTGGACTTCGGGCATTGCGTCGACCAGCGTTTCGATCAGGTGCGAGCGTACCGCCAGAAGCGCCGAGAGCTCGATGGGTTCCGACGTCATGCCGACGAAGCCGCGCTCGAACTCGTGGGAGATGTCCTTGTGCGATGGTCGCAGGACCTCCGCCATGGGGCGGCCATGGCTGATCAGGTAGACGAGGAACGCGGTGCGGAGAGCATCGTCGATCTCAGCTTCGGCCATGAACCGATGAACGTCGAAGAGGTCGCGCGGATGCTGTCGGTCGAGAGCCGCCACGAACTTCCCGGCGTACAGGTCCGCGACCGACACGATCTGCATCTCGGCGTACCCGAACGAAGCCTCCACCGCCGGAACGACGGGACGGAGGCTCGGGGCGTAGACGCACCCGCGAAGCACGGGCGTGACCTCGATTTTGACGTTCGCAGCCCCCGCGCGCACCAGGATCTTGCCCTGAAACACGCCCGTGGCGCCGTTGCGCAGCACCTTC